>CAZQUT010000151.1:0-3061 GCA_964596555.1 uncultured Thermotogae bacterium | reverse complement strand
GCCTTCCCGCTCGACGCATACATCCTCCACCCCGACCCCATATCCCAGGGGATAACGCTGACCTACCTCGATCGCATCAGGCTGACACTCGCGGTAGGGAAGCTCAGCGCCGACATCTACCAGGGGCGAGCGGACCACATATCCCTCAACGCGACGCTCAGCGGCTCCGATCTCGGCGGCATGGTCGGCTATACCCACACGATCTTCTCATCAATCCCAACCGGTTCGGCGGGAACATTCTTCACCCCGACCCAGGTGATTACCATCTCCGGGCACCGCATCATCTCATTGCAAGGACCCGTGCAATACCTTCACTTAGGTATCGCCAGCTTGCCCACCATGAACTACAGCCACCAAATGCAGGTAGGGATAGACCTAACAGCACAGGGAGCAGGACGAATCACGCTCGCGGTGGCGGACGAGGTGCGCATCTTCCCGCGCATCTACCTGCAGGGGACAGCAATCATGGGGACGGGATTCGGCACGCTTCCAGATTCCCTCTTGTTCGATCTGACCGAGCTTGTGAGCTTTGGAGAGATGTCGCAGGGAAAATGGGTTCCCAGCCATGCTTACGGTACTAGCAAGCTCTACGGTCGCTTGGCGATAGAACTGCCGACCGAAGGGAGCTCGTCCTACAACCTGGCAAACGTGATAATGATCGATCGTGCTAGGACCCGTGTATTCATCGCAGGGGGAACCAGTTGGACAAGCCTCGACGAATTCGGTAAAACTAGCCCCTATGTGGAAGCTGGAGTGGAAGAGGCACTCGATGTGTCCGCGATCGGCGGGCTCCTCCCGTTCAAAGCACTCGTTGGATACGCTGTACCGATCCTGGGAGAGGGAACAGGTGTCTTCTACTTTGGGTTTTCGCTGTAAGAGGTATCAGCCGTTAGCTATCAGCTACAAGCATCGGGAAGCAGGACACGGCACAGCTGTCTGTGCCCAAGGAATGGGCGGATTAAGGTGTTGGAATACAAGGCGCTGACAAGGTACCGGTTTGTAAGCAGTGGGCTGATAGCTAATATGAACGAGGTGAATTGATGAAAGTTCCATGTCGCTGGCTCGCTGAGTATGTAGATATAGAGGTCACAGAAGAGGGGATAAACCGCCTCGCCGAGCGCCTGACGCTTGCCGGTCTCGAAGTGGAAGAGATCACGCGCGTTCCCCGCGTAACCGGCGCGGTCGTCGGACGCGTACTGAGTAGCGCTCCCCACCCAAACTCCGATCACCTCTCTCTCTGCCACCTAGACATCGGAAGCGATGAAATTGACGTCATCTGTGGTGCAGACAATGTTGCCGAGGGACGCCTCGTCCCGGTGATCACTGTCGGTGGCGAGCTGCCCGGCGGATTCAGGATCAGTGAGCGCAAGCTACGTGGCGTGACATCGCACGGGATGATCTGTTCCAAAGCCGAGCTCGGATTGGAAGCAAAGTCCGAGGGAATCTGGAACTTCGACGAGTCGCTCGACCTACCGCTGGGAACCGACATCAACGAGCTGCTCGAATTCGACGACTACGTCCTTCAGATCAAGGTAACGTCTAATCGTCCCGATTGCATGGGGATCTACGGAATCGCCCGCGAGGTGGCGGCAATTACGGGTAATCCACTCCGGCCACTCGATCTGTCGATCCACGAGAGCGGACCATCGATCGAAGAGGAAGGATTCTCCGTCGTCGTGGAGAACGAGAAGGACACTCCGCGCTATACCGGCCGCTTGATGAGCGGAATACACGTTGCTTCTTCGCCGTTTCGCGTGCAGCACCGCCTGCTCAAGGCAGGGATGCGTCCACTAGCAAATGTGATTGATGTTACAAACTACGTGATGCTCGAATTGGGGCAGCCACTGCACCCGTTTGACGCAGACCGCATTGGGAAAACGATCACCATCTGCCGCGCGCGCAGTGGTAACAAGTTTCGCACATTGGACGATGTCGAGCGCGACCTCACCAAAGATGTCTTGATGATCACCGACGAGAACGGCGGGCTCGCTATTGCCGGAGTCATGGGCGGCGAACGAAGCGAGATCCGAGCGGACACGACACGGGTGCTGCTAGAATCGGCCTCGTTTGAGGCAAGCACGATTCGTCGCTCGTCGCGCGCTCTCGGACTGCGCAGTGAAGCCTCGCAGCGATTCGAGCGGCGCGTCGACCCACAAGGTGTAATCGATGCAGCCGATCGCACCGCCCACCTGCTGCAAGAGCTATTCGGATGCAAGGTGCACAAAGGGTTCATCGACTCAGCCCCGGGAAACCTGCCTGAGACGGCACTCCGTCTGCACACACAACGGGTAAGATCACTCCTGGGAATCGACATCGATCGAGATGAGATCGCTCGCTTGCTGGGACAACTGAAGATCATGACTGAGGCAGACAATGAAGAACTGATCGCGACGATCCCCAGCTACCGCAGCGACCTCGTACGGGAGGTTGACCTGATCGAGGAGGTTGGTCGCATATACGGCTACGATCGCTTCCCATCAATCGCTCCACGGGGAGTGCTGAAGCTGGGCAAGAAGGACACAGTGGAGCTCTACAAGGATCGTGTACGCGACATTCTCATTGGCCTGGGGATGAACGAAGTGATTACAGACGGGTTCGACAAGATTGCTTGGCGAGAGATGCTAGGCATCCCTGGTGATGACATGGTGAGTGTGAGAAACCCGATGATTGCTTCTCAGAGATCGATGCGTGCCAGTCTCCTGCCGGGACTCCTCTCAGTAGTGGAGTCCAATCTGAACCAGCAGGTCGACGGCGGAATGATCTTCGAGGTAGGGCGTGTCTTCTCAGCAGCGCGTGGGGAGAACGAATCGCTCGCCGGTGTCCTGTTCGGCCGTACCAACCTCCCCCTGCACGGGAAGGAAGAGGTCGATCTGTTGGCGGCAAAGGGAATCATCACGAACCTCTTAAATGCCCTTCAGGTACCAATGAAGATCGAGTCCTCACAAGTATCCTTCCTTCATCCTGGACGATCGGGCGAGATTGTCGCAGCAAAGGAGAAGATTGGCCTGTTCGGAGAGATTGCCCCGCGCATCACGGATTCCCTCCCCGGCCAACCGCGCGC
>CAZQUT010000150.1:0-3075 GCA_964596555.1 uncultured Thermotogae bacterium | reverse complement strand
TAGAAGTAGCCGTTCATCGGGCCAAAGCGACTGAATGGCCACACGCGCAAATAAGGTTCACCAATGAAGTCTCTTGTATCGACGAAGCCCCAAAAACGGGAATCCCACGAGTTTGCGGAGTTGTCTCCCATGACAAACCACTTACCCTCCGGGACAAGCGTGGGCGTCATAGCGTAAAGCATCCGTGGATCGGCCGATGTGTACTGGCGATCAAATCTTGGCCCGGTCAGTTTTTCACCATCGACGTAGACACTCCCGTCCTTCACCTGCACGGTCTGCCCGCCAACGGCGATCAGCCGCTTCACATAGCGCACGCGCCTATCACGCAGTGTGATCCCAAAGTCGGCCAGTGAGTTCATCCCACTCGCTTTCGTCCCCAGGTCGAGCTGAGGGGCGTTGACCAAACTGAGGACAACCATCGTCCCCACCGGGAGCGAGGCAATGATCTGATCGGCTCCGGCTGCGGAGAAGACCGGCTCTCGATTGATGTAGAACAGACGCGCTTCTGAGGTTACGCGCGCATGCTCAGCAAGAGAGCCCGATTCAACATTCTTTATGAGGACAGAATCGGTGTGCCAAAAGACGACGACGTCGCCCGGATTCGCGCTACGGAAATTGTACGAGATCTCATCGACAAAGAAGCTATCGGCTTTTAGCCAGTTGGGGTCCCCGTCGATCGCGGGGAACATTGAGTCGGTAGGGACGTGCATGCGCACGGTGACATAGCTCATCACAAGAAAGGCAAGCCCACCAGCGACGATAAGCACCTCTATCCACTCGAGGACCTCCCTCATCACGCGGCCCGGGTTCCAGCCAAAGTGCCGCACCAGTCGCAGGATGAGCGCGGGTTTCTTGTTCTTCTTTGCCTTTCCACGTGCCACTTCAGCGGATGCGACGCAGTCGACGGAGGAAGTACGGGCGCGACTGGCGCGTCCGGTTCTTCTTCACTACTTCGATCTTCTCGATCTTCGGCGAGTGCATCGGGTAGCTCTTCTCCACTCCAATACCAGAGGAGATTTTCCGCACGATTATCATCTCACTGGTGCCACTCCCGCTTCTCCTGAGGACGATCCCTTCAAAAACCTGAATCCGCTCCTTTGCTCCCTCGGAGATGCGCTCGTGAACGCGTATGATATCGCCGGGGGAGAATGGCGTATCCCTCTCTTGCAGGTATTTCTTCTCTACCGCTCTAATGATGTTATCCATCTTCTGTTCCTCCTAGTCTATCCCCTGCCACGCGGTCAAGCGTGATCGCCGCCGCCGCCCTCACCGAGAGGTGATTGAAGTCACTCTCAGGCATGATCGGCGGAAGGAGCAGGTCACAGGCCTCGATGACCTCATCGACCATCCCCCATCCCGTTCCAAACAGGATCAGCACCGGTCGCACGCCATGCTCAATCTCCGCGCGCAACTTCCCATAGCTCACGGATCGCCCCGTGTGTTGCCGCGCCGATGTTGCCACCACAAGTGGCTCCTGCCCTTCGGCATCACGGATCCAGGAGATCGACTCTTCCATGTCTTGCGTCATGGTGACGATCTCCAGCGCATCCCCGCGTCGGCTCGCCTCCATCGCACGCTCTCCCTCTGTCCAAAATCCCCTTATCCGCCAGCCTATCCGCTGCTGCGAGGGCAGGGGCGTTACGATAAAATAGCGCACCACTCCATAGGTACGCGCCGAACGCGCAATATCGTGCACATCTATCGATGTCATCGCCGTGGCGACGATCTCACCGCGCCGATTGCGCATCGGGAAATGCATTAAAGCAACGTAAAGGTTACCCATCGCCGTTTACCCTGTCAAGATCATGAGTCTGCTCCGGAGCATGCTCCGGAGAGCGCTCCAGTCCGATAAGATCGGGGCGGTTACGCATCGTCTTCTCCCACGCACGTTCTTCACGGAAGCGTTCGATGCGAGCGTGATCGCCTGAAAGAAGGACCTCCGGCACGCCCAGGCCACGGTACTCTGGCGGACGGGTGTACTGCGGTGGACCAAGGTAATTCTTGTCGTAGAACGAATCGCTCGTCACCGACTCGAACCGTCCGACAATTCCCGGGAGCATGCGCGCAGTCGCTTCGATGATCACAGCAGCAGCGACCTCTCCTCCGGTGAGGACGTAATCCCCAATCGATACCTCATCATCGACAAACTGCACAACGCGCTCATCAACCCCTTCATAGCGACCACAAACGAGTAGTAGCCCGTCAAGCTTTCCCCACTCCATGGCGTCGTCTTGCGTGAACAATCTCCCTTGCGAAGACAGAAGAACCTTGCGGTACGTATGCCCTTCCATCTTCGAGGAGATTTCTTCAATCCCCCGCACGAGCGGTTCCACCTTGAGGAGCATCCCGGGGCCGCCGCCATAAGGGCGGTCGTCCACAACACGGTGCGGATCATCGGTGAAGTCACGCAGATCATGCAGATGAGCAGAGACCAAGCGATTCTCTATCGCCTGGCCAAGGACCCCCACGGAAAGAAAACCCGTGAGTGCTTCAGGAAAGATAGTGAGTACGTCAAAACGCATTTTCTGGATCAGTCGACAATCTCGACTACAACCTCCCGATCAAGACGCGCGGCGACGCCCTCCAGGAACGTGCGCAACGCACCGATCGTCCGTCCGCCATGCCCGAGGACACGTCCGCGATCCTCCTTCCCAACGTGCAGGAAGAAGATATCCACCTTCTCGGTCTCGATGCGGTCTATCCGCACATCATCGGGAAGGTCGACGAGCGAACGCACGAGGAATAGGCACAGACGATGGAGCATATCTACTCGCCTTTCTTGGCTAGCCGCTCCCTCTTGGCCGCATCCCATGCGGACATAACGCCAGCGCGCGAAAGGATGTCACGCACCGCCTTCGTCGCCTTGGCACCGTCCATGAGCCACTTCAACGCCAGATCATTCTTTACCTCGTAAGTCGCGGGATCGGTCTTCGGATCGTAGAATCCGAGATCCTCCACAACCTTGGCGTCTCGCGGCTTGCGACCATCGAGCACGACCACTCGGAAGGAGGCCTGCCCCCTTCGCCCAACTTTCTTCAGTCGAATCCTTGCTGCCATTGCTTCACCTCGCGTTTT
>CAZQUT010000149.1:0-3078 GCA_964596555.1 uncultured Thermotogae bacterium | reverse complement strand
CCTGCGGCCACAGGATCGTGCTGCCTGAGAAGAGAAGGCTCATCGCTATCCCAAACGAGAAGCTTACATGATCGCTAGGAAAGCTGTTGTTCGCCGCATGCAGGATGAGCGGTCGCCCCAATCCCAGTACAGAAGGAATCGCTTGGTAGTGGAACATTCCAACAATGCGGGCAAGCAGAAGCGCCAATCCACCGCTCAGCGCAGCGCGCACCGCCATCTGCCTTCCCACCCGCTTGGCAAGGATCCACAAATAAGCAAGGAAAGCAATAAGGATAAGCGGAATGTACTGAGCACAGAAGACCATTAGCGCATCGAGGAAAGCACTGTGGTGCGAAAGGCGGTTTATGGCAAGAAACAGTCGCTCGTTCACTCTCTCACTCTCCCTGTTCGATCTTCACTGAATAGGTGCCAATGCCAGCTTCGCCGCGCGTCATGACGATACAGATCTCATCATACTGACCCGGCGATTCCACAACCACGGCCGCACCTTACACGAGTCATTCGATTTTCCGCAATACCTCCAAGAGAGATACACCTTCATCCGAGATTACTAGACCAGAGGCATGAAAGGCAACATTATCTGACCCCTTTACCAAACCGAGTAGACCTAAACTCCAACCTCGTGCTATTATAGCTCGTAGCGGATCTCTACAGGTGCTTCTTGACTTCGACAAGAAGATCGCGCGCCTCCTGTTGAGCGAAGGCGTTGTACAAAGGGTATTCATCCCCGATCGCTGCGGAGAGGATGTCGGTTAGCACACCATATGCATCCTTCCACAATCGTCTGGGAATCAGGTAATACTTCACAAACGTAAGTCTATTCTCCAAATACTCGTCGCATCGCGGGTCGCGCTGGCAGTTCGTGCAGTCACTGCAGTAGTCGGGTGCATCGACCACGTGACAGATGTAAGAGAGGACGCGCGGCAGGTTCTGGCGGTACTTGATCAATGGAATCTTCGGGAACCCGCCCCAGAACCCAGCTAGAGCACGGTACGGTCCGTAGAGCATGTAGGAGTCATCAACTTCCAGCGCGCGTTCGATCAGCGCGAGAAGCTTTGGTGGATCACTATGCTTAATAGCCGAGAGCTTGTCGTACTCATCAACTCGCCCCCAGTCAGCGCAGGTCCAGTAGAGAGCAGCAACATCGCTCTCCTGCTCGACCGCCGCCGTGAATCCCTTCTCTTTCTCCGTCGATGCGAATGCTGGGTCCATCCGCAGGCTCTTTAGCCCCCACAACCTGCCGCGAACAAACACTGCTTTCACACTTGCCTTGTCCTCGGTGAACACGTCCCCCAACACGTAGTAGCATTGGGCGAGCTTGGTGACCAGATCCTTCTTCTTTAGCGGAATGGAAAGGTTCATGTACGCAGACTCGGTGTTGTAGCGAAAACCAGAGGGCACGCCAACGGCCGTTTCGAAGGCAGTGATTGCTCCTTCGAGCTGCACCTTCCCCTCATCTGAATATGGGATCAGCGGATCAGCTCCGCCGTCAAACAACGCCAGCGCGGCATCGAGGCTCATCGCAAAGCCTGCAAGTGTCACAGCCCCTGCCAACAAAGCTACTACAACTGCCATACGATACATGTCTGCCCCCTCGTTTCCGCCGGGCAACTATCTCCTCGCCCCACAACGATCCGCCTATCAGCCAGCACTAGTAGCTCACGTTCTTCGTGCCACAGAATCCCGCAACTGTTGCAAATCTCCTTGATTGGTCGCACGGATTATAGCACACCGCAAGGAATCCAGCAGGCAGTTGGGGCCGCACAAGATACAGCTGGGATGAAATGTGAGCAGATCACTCCTAGACTTGGCTGCCAGGAGGTGCCGCTCTTGCAAGAGCATCAACACACCAGAAGAGGAGACTTGGAACGGAAACTCTTGGCCAACGTGCAGTTCGCGGCTATACGAGCATTCAGTCAAACAGAGGAGCAAGTTTGAGGCCAGTCTTCGCAGGCCATGGTCGCTAGCTCCTTCTACCGCTCAAGGACCGAACAGGCAATCACTTACCAGCTCGCTTCGGCACCGAACCCGAAGTGATCGACACCAGCAGTATCGACCTCAACCTCGGTGGTAAGGAAGAGAGAGCTGTTTATGGGTATTGTCGCCTCAATGTGCGTCATTCCCCAGTCAAACAGGCTGGTCACGTTTTTGTTAAAGTACGTGTTAGCGAGGAACGTGTAGCTTCCTCCACAGCAGCCATCGCCGGTGACCTTGATCGAGAACATCTCCCAGTAGTCGGGGTAGAAGTCGTGTCCGTACTCCAGCGCGTCTGCTTTGTCCTCGATTACACTTCCATATTCCTGCGTAGTGATCGCATAACACCCGGTGTTGAACACAGAGAGATCTCTCACCGTGACGTTGCCGAAGATGGTGGTGAATCCTAACCCGTAGATTCCAATCCCGGTGATCGAGGTCATCACGGCAGGATCGGTGAGCAGTTCAGCATACACGTTAATACATGTGCTCTCTCCCAGGTTGATGGTGGGTGTTAGAACGAGGGTCTTTGTCTGCAATTGGAACATCAGGTCAACGTCGAAGCTCAACCAGTCGATGCCCGTCTCGATCCCGGTGAGGGCAAACTTGATGTAGTCAAACCCGTGGCAGGTTATGTATAACGTGGTGGCAATATCCTCCACACAGCCGAAGCTCCATCCACTGACAACGGTCTTCTCACCGGTGAATTCCTGACCGACAACAAGCGGATTGGTCACGTAGTGTTTGTGCGCTCCGGTGGCGGCATGATAGATGGTGATCCCGTTGAAGCTGTCATCGTCCTTGTCTTCTACCTGCGCACTCAGCTCGAAGTAGCTCACAATATCGATATCTCCGATGTTCCCCGCCATTCGTAGCACGCTTCCATCAGCTGGACCACCCAGAACAACATCAGACAACTGCGCCCAGTACAGGCCGACGTCGATTCCGGCGATGCTCGTAGTAACGATCACCTGGTCGTAGATGAAGTCAGCGGTGGATGCACCAAACAGTAGATCTCCGTGAATGGTGAACGCACCCAATGTGCCAGTTACCCCAAATCCCTGCCAGATGAATCCTGCGAGCGATAATTCTGAGTTACTCGTA
>CAZQUT010000148.1:0-3126 GCA_964596555.1 uncultured Thermotogae bacterium | reverse complement strand
TTCTCGATCTGCGCGACGGCACGGGGAAGATACAGGTGCATGCTTCTCTCGATGCTCTCGGTGAAGAGGGATATGCTGGGTTGTGCGACAGCGACATAGGAGATTTCCTCGGAATTACAGGGGAGGTCTTCCGTACCCGTCGCGGAGAGCTGACGGTTTCCGCTGCAGCGTGGGTCCTCTTGTCCAAGTCACTGCGACCTCTTCCGGAAAAGTGGCATGGGTTGAAGGATGTGGAGCTTCGCTATCGACATCGCGCTCTCGACCTGATCGCCAACGAGGACGTGCGCGAGGCATTCACTCGTCGCTCGCTTATGATCGCTGCAATTCGTCGCTATCTTGACGAAAAGGGCTTCCTGGAAGTGGAGACGCCGATGATGCAACCGATCGCCGGCGGGGCAACGGCGCGGCCGTTTGTCACTCATCACAACGCGCTTAATGCCGACCTCTATCTCCGTGTTGCCCCGGAGCTTTTCCTGAAGCGTCTGGTGATCGGCGGGCTGGAGCGGGTGTACGAGTTAGCGAAGAACTTCCGCAACGAAGGGGTCTCTACAACGCACAATCCTGAGTTTACGACGCTTGAGATCTACCAAGCGTACAGCGACTACGAGGGAATGATGTTGCTTGCAGAAGACCTTGTGGCCGATTGCGTTCGAGCTGCCACTGGAGGTACGACAGTCACCTACCAGGGACAGGAGATCGACTTTTCTGCCCCGTGGAGGCGGATCAGCCTGATCGAGGCAGTGGAAGAAGGATCAGGGATCGCGATTAGTGGTTCATCGAAAGAGGAAATATCCACACAGGCTCGGGATAAGGGCATCAATGTACCAGTTCTGTCACGCGGTAAGCTGATTGAGCACCTGTTTGATCGCTTCGTGGAACCAACGCTGATTCAACCAACGATCGTCAAGGACTACCCGATCGAGATATCCCCACTGGCGAAAATGAAATCCGGCGAGGAAGGAATCGTGGAGCGCTTCGAGCTATTCATCGGTGGGATGGAGCTGGCCAATGCATTCAGCGAGTTGAACGATCCACTCGACCAGCGCGCGCGTTTTGAAGCACAGGAGAAGCTGCGCTCTGCTGGCGATGAGGAGGCACAGCGGGTAGATGAGGATTTCCTGTTCGCCCTCGAACACGGGATGCCGCCCACCGGCGGGATCGGATTCGGGATCGATCGTCTTGCGATGCTTGTCACCGATGCACGTTCGATTCGTGACGTGATACTCTTTCCCGCGTTGCGGAGCAGGGTGAAGTGATGAACATCTGGTCGCGTTCGATAGGCCGAGTGGATGCGCTGATCGATAGCCTCCTGCGTTGGGATGAACAGATGCTGCAGGCAATCAGCGAACACCACGGGTTGGACCGGATGTCTGGGGTCCTCGTCAGCGCCACCTACATGGGAGATGGGTACCTGTGGGGAGGACTGGGTTTGGGTCTGATCCTGTTTGGACGACCGATAGACCGCTCGTACGTCATCCTCGGCGTTGGCGTGATGATCGCCAGCATCGCTGTATTTCGCATGTTCAAGATGGTCTTCACGCGTCCGCGACCAACTCTCGTTGTCTCTCCGCTTCGCTCCAAGTTTCTCGATAGTTACTCCTTTCCGTCCGGACACGCGACGACATCATTTGCCCTTGCCTGGGTCATCTCGGTTTGCTACCCGAACCCCTTGATACAGATCGCCATCTACTTGGCTGCGATTACGATTTCGCTGTCGCGCATATACATGCGCGAGCACTATCCCCTGGATGTCATATGTGGCGCGCTCCTCGGTACGTCTGTTGCCGTGTACCTTCTTCCTCTCCTGCAACGTGTAGTCTTCTAGCGTTCTTGTTGCTGATAGATCATTGTGGAAACAAACTAGAGTCTACATGGTGCCAATGCCAAGGCGGATTTACCACGAAGAGCACAATGGCGGATCAAGCGCTCCGTTCTTTGACTCCTTCGAGTCCTTCGTAGTGAGGAAAGTATGCCCTTTTTGAGAACTTGGGCGCAATTGCGTATAATACAGTGCGTTGCGCAACGAGCAACGCAAGGAGAGATAAATGAAAAACTACCTTTCCAAGCGGGCTTCCGGGGCGAAGCGCTCCGCCATTCGTGAGTTGCTCAAGCTCACTGAAAAACCTGATATTATCTCATTTGCTGGTGGTCTTCCCGCACCGGAGACGTTTCCTCACGATGAGTTTGCGGAGATCGCTGCCGACGAACTGCGTGGGCACTACGAAAATGTTCTTCAGTACGGACTTACTGAAGGAAGCATCACTCTGCGACGCGCTGTCGCGAATTGGCTGAGACCGCACGGACTCGACCTATCTATCGACCAGATGTTGGTGACAACCGCCTCACAACAGTCGTTAGACCTGTTGTCCAAGGCGTTCATCGACACCGGAGATGTAATCTTCGTCGAGGCTCCAACCTACCTCGCAGCGTTGCAGACATTTAGCCTCTTCGAGGCTGACAAGATACCAGTCCCCTTGGACGATGACGGGATGAATTTGGACATTCTTGAACGGCAGATCATCGTGGCGCGTCGTGCCGGGAAGACCTTGAAGGCAATCTACGTCATCCCAGATTTTCAGAACCCAAGCGGCATCACCATGTCGCTAGAAAAACGGGTGCGCCTCCTTGAGATCGCCAGAAGAGAGGATCTACTGATCTTCGAGGACGATCCATACGGGCAGCTTCGTTTTGCTGGCGAGTCGATTCCATCGATTCGTAGCCTGGATAATGAAGGGCGCGTCATCCTGATGATCACCTTCTCCAAGGTCCTCGCCGCCGGTCTCCGATTGGGGGTGCTTATCGCCGACGATCCGTTCATGGACGTACTTGTGCGGGTGAAGCAGGCAACGGACCTGTGTACCAGCAAACTGACACAGCACATAGCCGCGCGATACATTAAGGAATACGGGATGGAGGAACACCTCAAGAAGATCCGCGAGATATACCACGTTAAGCGGGATGCGATGGTCGCTGCCTTGGAGAAGTACATGCCAAAGGATGAAGGGATCACCTGGACCAATCCGGAGGGTGGACTGTTTTTGTGGATGAGGCTCCCCGAGGAGATCGATACTGAGGAAATGTTCCCGCGTGCGTTGGAAAATAGAGTGGCTTACGTGATTGGAAACG
>CAZQUT010000147.1:0-3137 GCA_964596555.1 uncultured Thermotogae bacterium | reverse complement strand
GAAAGTTGCATCCTATCTAATCTTTGGGTAACATTGTCTTGGAGATTACGGTAAGGGGCGGATGAGTATGGAACGGATTGAACACACCTTCATCGAAGACGAAATGGAGCAGTCCTACATCAATTACGCGATGAGCGTAATTCGTGGACGGGCTATCCCTGATGTGCGTGACGGCTTGAAACCGGTGCAGCGACGCATCCTGTACGGGGTACGTGAACTGGGCCTCACAAGCAACAAGCCACATAAGAAGGCGGCGCGCATCGTTGGTGAGGTAATGGGTAAGTTCCACCCACACGGCGATACAGCAATCTACGATACCATGGTCAACATGGCACAGCCGTTTTCATACCGCTATCCGCTTATCGACGGTCAGGGGAATTTCGGCTCGATCGATGGCGATCCGGCAGCAGCGATGCGCTACACTGAGGCACGCCTCTCTCCCATCGCCGCCGAATTTCTGCAGGAGCTTGGCGAGGATACGGTAGATTGGATGCCGAACTTTGATGACTCCCTGCAAGAGCCAATCGTTCTGCCTGCCAAGGTCCCCAACCTGTTGATGAACGGCGCATGGGGAATCTCGGTGGGAATGACGACCCAGATCCCGCCGCACAACCTGGGAGAGCTGATCGACGGGGTTCTTCTCCTCATGGACAATCCTCTAGCATCGGTGAAGGATTTGATGCAGCACATTCAGGGCCCGGATTTTCCCACCGGGGGAATTATCATGGGACGCGGTGGAATCGAAGATATGTACCGCACCGGGCACGGAAAGGTAACACTGCGCGGCAAGGCGGAGATCGAGGACAACCGGATTATCATCAGTGAGATACCCTATCAGATAAAGAAATCAACGATTGTAGAATCGATTGCCGGCAAGGTGCATGGTGGGCAGATCGACGGCATCTCCGACCTGCGCGATGAATCCGATCGTGAAGGCATGCGCATTGTAGTCGACCTTAAGCGCTCGGCTAACCCAAATGTGGTGCTGAACCAGCTCTTCAAATTCACCCCGCTGGAGAAGACCTTTGCTGCTATCTTTCTGGTGATTATCGACGGAAACCCACGCACCCTATCCCTGAAAGAGATCCTAAATTCGTTCATCGATTTTCGTCGCGAGATCGTCCAGCGGCGTACTGCGCATCGACTCGACGTAGCGCGCAAGCGGGCGCACATACTGGAAGGGTACCGGATCGCCCTGGCGAATATCGACCGCGTGGTCAAGATCATCCGTGGAGCAAAGGATACGCCCGCCGCTGCCGAGCAACTGAAGAGTGGGCTTGCCTTGAGTGATGAGCAAACGGACGCCATTCTCAAAATGCGTCTGGCGCAATTGACGACCCTCGAGGGAAACAAGATCGATAGCGAGTACGAGGACAAGATGCGCGCAATCGCAGAGTATGAGCAGATACTTGGAAGTGAGCTGCTGCTCGACGAGACGATCAAGAAGGAACTGCGCGAGATCAGCGAGAAGTACTTGAGCGAGCGACGCACCCTGATCACGGATGAGGACGGTAATGTCGATTTCAATAGCCTTATCCCAGACTACGACCTGATGGTGTCGATTACGCAGCGGGGGTACGTAAACGCCGCCCGAGCAATCGAATTCCACAGCCAGGGACGCGGTGGCAAGGGCGTAATCGGCCAACGGACGAAGGAAGACGACTACATATGCATCACCAGCCTGGTGAACGCACGCGACGAGCTGCTCATGTTCTCCGACCAGCGGCACGTCTACCGTACGCAGGGGCACCGCCTCCCGTCACTGAAGCGTGACGCGGCCGGGAAGAATCTACGTACAGTCATCCCCATGGAGCAAGACGAAGTCGTCAAGACGATAGTTTGTGTCTCTGATTTTGCTGACACAGACGATCGTTTCTGCCTGATGGCAACCGACAACGGCATTGTGAACCGTAATCTCCTGAAGGACTATCGGAATGTGCACGCCAGCGGGATTATCGCCATCAACGCCGATGACGATGACCATCTGGTCGACGTCCACCTCACGTACGGTGATGGCGAACTGCTGTTGGCCACACTGCACGGCAAGGCGATCCGCTTCCGCGAATCGGACGTCCGCCTAACGAAGCGGCCATCAAGAGGCGTGATTGGAATCCGCTTAGAAGAGGGAGACCGAGTGATTGGCCTAGCGGCGATTGATCGAGACATCACGATGGAGAAGAGGCTGCTGATGGTCACCGAGCGTGGCTATGGAAAGCGCGTGTCGCTCGTTGACTTCCCGCTGCAAGGGCGAGGAGGAAAGGGAGTGTTGGGGATCAGGATCGATCGCGATTCCGGCCCATTGGTGTCGATCGGCGTCGTCTCCGATCAAGAGGAGATCATCATCAACACTGATCAGAAGGTAATCCGCATCCTGGCTGGCGACATCAACACCTACGGCCGTTATGCACGTGGGGTGAAGCTGATCGATCTAGAGGAAGATGATCGCATTGTGTCCGTGGTGCGAACAGAGAAATGATGAGCGATAGATTCCAACAATTGGTGAGCGGGCTGAAAGAACGTCCCAGTGTAGACCAACTCATTCCAGAGCCGGATCTGGTGGTGAAGCTCGAGAAGTCGAAAGCGACAGGCAAACCCCTGCGGATAAAACTGGGGATCGATCCCTCCGCCCCGCATCTCACTCTCGGACACTCCATCCCTCTGCACAAGATGCGTCAGTTCCAGGACCTTGGCCATACAGGAGTTCTCGTAGTGGGCGACTTCACGCGGCGCATCGGCGATCCATCCGGGAGGTCATCCACGCGTGCACTGATGACGCAAAAGGATATCGAGCGCAACATGTCCACCTACGTCGAGCAGGCATTCAAGATCCTCGACCCGGAGCATACCGAGATTCGCTACAACTCCGAGTGGTTGGGGAAGCTCACCTTCGCCGATGTCATCTCTCTCACTGCCAAGTACACCGTCGCCCGTATACTCGAGCGAGACGACTTCGCCAAGCGCTTTGCCGGAAACCTCCCGATCAGCATCCTGGAGCTCCTCTACCCGCTGGCACAGGCGTACGACTCCGTGGCGATCCACGCCGACGTCGAGCTCGGAGGGTCCGATCAGTTGTTCAACCTGCTTGTCGGGCGCGATATCCAGCGCGAATACGGGCAGGAGCCACAGGTGATCCTCAC
>CAZQUT010000146.1:0-3193 GCA_964596555.1 uncultured Thermotogae bacterium | reverse complement strand
GTCCCTTGACTTCTGTCCCCGTCAGACCTACTACTACCTGGCCACGGCTCAGATCAACCTAAAGGAGTATGACCAGGCGCTAGCTAGCCTCGAAAAGTGCAGAAACCGTTTTGCCGATGAATCGGTCTACCTGATGCGCGCCAATGTGGCAGTCAACCTGGGAAAGACTGACAGCGCACAGCGCGACATCGATCTTCTCCTTTCTAGCCACCCGCAATCGACTATTGAAGCGCAGGCAGAGTACCTCAGCGCGATGATCTCATTTCGCAACAAGGACTACACTGCAGCTACTGCAACGCTAGAGAAATTGATAGAGAAACATCCCACATTCGAACGGGCGTACATGTCCTTGGGCGATCTGTACCGTGGTCGTGGGATGCCGGTCACCGCCAGAAAGTACATGGAGCAAGCTCTCGCTCTTATCGATAAGGCGCTCTCCAGGGCGAATAAGCAGCTCTCGGCCGCCACATCGATGCCCGTCAGCGAGTATGGCAAACTGCGCGGACAGATCGACACGCTCACACAAGAAAAACAGGCTGTAGAACAGGCATTGGATAGCCTCCCCGATACGACCTCTCCTTGAAGGTAAGCCCCGCTCTTTCTATACTGAACGGGCTATGGCAATCGATCGCATCAAGAAGAGCTTGGATTTCATGTTTGGGCAGACAAACGCCCAGCAACTGAAACGCTACTATCGCGATCTGCGGGAGATAAACACTCTCGAACCGGAAATTAAGAAGCTTTCTGATTCTGAACTCAAGGCGAAGACCCAGGCGTTCCGTAAGACTTTGGAAGAGGGGAAGGAGCGCGAGCAGATTCGCAGTGAAGCATTCGCTGTCGCCCGCGAGGCTGCGGTCAGGACCACAGGAATGCGCCCGTTCGACGTCGAGATCCTCGGAGCACTCGCCCTGGACGACCGTAAGATCGCCGAGATGCAGACCGGTGAGGGAAAAACACTCGTTGCCACCCTACCTGCATACCTTAATGCCCTCGTGGGGAAGGTACACGTTGTTACGGTGAACGACTACCTCGCTCGCCGCGACCGAGAGTGGATGGGACCGATCTACGAGTTTCTCGGCCTATCGGTTGGCCTGTTGCAGGAAGGGATAACGCCGGAAGAGCGGAAGGCAGCGTACGCCGCGGACATCACGTACGGGACGAATAACCAGTTTGGGTTCGACTACCTGCGCGACAATATGGTCCTCTCCATCGATCAGAAGGTGCAGGGCTCGCCAGACTTTGCGATCATCGATGAGATCGACAACATTCTGGTTGACGAGGCACGCACACCGCTGATCATATCCGGATCGACCGCCGAATCGGTAGACAAGTACCGCAAGTTCGCCAGTGTTGTTCGTCGCTTCAAGAAAGACGTCGACTTCGAGATCGATGAGGAGACGAAGCGGCTCAGCCTCATCGACGAGGGGATCCACAAGGGCGAACACGCCCTATCGATCGACAACCTCTATGCGCCGGAGAACACTGACTCATTGCATCACCTGGAGACGGCCCTGCGGGCACTGCACATGTTTCAGAAGGAGAGGGACTACATCGTCAAGGACGGGCGAGTGATGATCGTCGATGCGTTCACCGGTCGGTTGATGCCTGATCGCCGCTACTCTGATGGCCTGCACCAGGCGTTGGAGGCGAAAGAGGGAATGATGGTGCAGCGCGAGTCGCAGACGCTGGCCACAATCACCCTACAGCATTACTTTCACCTGTACAAGGGAATATGCGGCATGACGGGCACTGCGAAGACGGAAGAGGACGAGTTTAAGCAGATCTATGGCCTTCCAGTTCTCGTCATCCCCACCAACGTACCGCTTATTCGCGAGGCAAAGCCAGATGTGATCTTCCGCACCGAGAAGGCGAAGTTCGACGCGATTGCCAATGAGATCGAGGAGCTGCACAGTACCGGCCGGCCAGTCTTGGTGGGAACGGACTCTATTGAGAAGTCGGAATACCTGTCGAACCTGTTGAAGAAGCGCGGCCTCGAACACACGGTGTTGAACGCGAAGTACCACGAGAGAGAAGCGGAGATCGTCAAGGATGCCGGAGCGCAGGCGGCGATCACCGTGGCCACAAACATGGCCGGACGAGGAACGGACATCAAGCTTGCTGATGGTGTCGCAGACATTGGTGGGCTGCACGTCCTCGGTTGCCAACGGCATGAGTCACGCCGGATCGACAATCAGCTCCTCGGGCGTGCCGGGCGTCAGGGAGACCCGGGGTCATCGCAGTTCTACCTGTCTATGGAAGACGATCTGTTGCGCATCTTCGGCGGAGAGCGCATCGCTGCTGTGATGGATAGATTAGGGATGGAAGAGGGACAGGCGATCGAACACGAGATTCTGTCGAGCGCCATCAGACGCGCGCAGAAACGCGTCGAGGGAAGGAATTTCGATATTCGCAAGCACCTGTTGGAATACGATCTTGTCCTCGCCAAGCAGCGCGAGGCAATCTACGCCCTGCGCGATCGCTTTCTCCTGCCACCGCGTGATCAGATAGAGGCGATCTCCGCGGATGACCTCGATGATTACTTACACGATTTGTTCGCCGAAGTCGCGGCGAACCTCACCTCTGACTATGTCGATCGCTCCCGCCCTGCCGATGAATGGAACCTGGACGGATTGGCGCGCTTCCTCTCCTCTTACCTCCCGATCAACAAGGAGTCCTTGGCAGGAAAAGATGCAGACGAGCTTGAGGAGCTTGTGGTTGACGTGTTCGAGCGAGCACTTGCCAAGCAGAAGGAGCGCTTTCAAGAGCGCTTCCCTCTCATCGCTCACTACATCATTCTTACCACGATTGACGAGACATGGCTCTCCCACCTATACACCCTCGACGACCTCAAAGAGGGAATCGGGCTCACTGCATACGCTGGGACCGACCCGCTTGTCGTATTCAAGCGCGAATCATTCGTGCTCTTTCAGGAGATGCTTGCGCGCGCGGCGCAGAAGATCGTCAGCTCTCTTCTAAACCCGCGTCTCACCGTGCAGGGGGAAGAGCAACCGCAGCCTCAGCGCAAGATGCTCTATGTGCACACTGACGCGGCCGGCTCTACTACCACTACATCCAGCGGTCAGAAGGGGGAGCAGAAGCCCGTGCACGCTAAGAAGACTCCGGGGCGAAACGATCCCTGCCCGTGTGGATCGGGAAAGAAGTACAAGAACTGCTGCGGGAAGGACGCCTAACG
>CAZQUT010000145.1:0-3211 GCA_964596555.1 uncultured Thermotogae bacterium | reverse complement strand
TGCGCGAGCAACTCCCGGAGTTACCCACAGAAAACGTCATCGTCGAGCCGATGGGAAGAGGGACAGCCCCTTGTGTTGGTCTGGCGGCGACGCGCCTCTCACGGATAGACTCTAAAGGGGTAATGATCGTCCTGCCGGCAGATCACGCAATCGCGGACGAAGAGCGTTTCCTACAGTTGCTGAGCGACGCAGCGAGTGTAGCACAGGCGGGGACACATCTCGTCACCCTGGGAATCACACCCGACCGCCCGGCGACCGGATACGGTTACATCCAGGCATTCATCCCCTTCGCCACAAGCGGCATCAGCGTGAGCTCCAAGGTGCTAGCCGCGGAGAGATTTGCGGAGAAGCCTGATCTGAAGATAGCTGAGCGTTTCATCCAGGAAGGCGGATACTACTGGAACAGCGGGATGTTCATCTGGCGCGTCGATGCAATCCTGCGCGAGCTCGAGACCTATATGCCGAAGCTCCATGCTGGGTTGATGGAGATAGAGAAACAAGCTGGGAGGCAAAACTATGAACAGCTCCTTGAGCAGATCTACGCCACCCAGGAGGTAAACTCGATCGACTACGGTGTGCTCGAAAAGAGCAAGCGTGTGTTAGTCGTCCCCACAGGCGATATCGGGTGGAGCGATGTGGGCGACTGGAGCACATTGAGCGGAGTGCTAGAGACAGACGAGGACGGTAATCTCGTCCGCGCCTCACACATCGGAGTCGATACGTCAAACTGCACGATCCTCTCCAGACATGAATCGGGCAGCAAGCGCATGATCGCCACGCTGGGAGTGTCGGATCTCGTCATCGTTGACACTGACGATGTCCTGCTTGTAATGGACAAGTCGCGCGCGCAGGAAGTAAAGAAGATCCTAGAGATTCAGGACGCCAACAAGGAAAGAGGGGAAGCTCCAAAGTGAGCGAGGCAGCGAATCACCTGCGTCATTGAACGAGCATCCACAGATCGAAGGGATGCTGCTTGGGGCGTGGACCATTCTACCAAGAAAGCAAGGTCCTCATCGAGAACAAGAAGGAAGACCACATCTACCTCTCAAGCAAGCAGCAGACCGAGACCCCACCAAAGGCCGCAAAGAACAGAGAGGGGAGATCTTGTCTAACAACGCGCATCACTTGTGGGCAACGCGCAAAGACATGCGGCCTTCATGTTTTGCCTGGCGTGTTCAATCGCTGTCGGCGAGCAATCAATGCCCGTGACCGACAGTCCCTGTTCGGCAAGAAAGGAAGTAATGAAGCCGTCTCCGCACCCTAGCTCCATCAATTGTGAACCATCACGCGGAAAGCTATCCCAAGAAAACAACTCTTCTAGATCTGGATCGCAAGGGTCGCCGACCTTGTGCTGATAGAAAGGAAGCCCATCGGTATGGACTTCTCGATAACAGTGTTCCTCAAACAAGTAGCTTTTCAATTCGTTTCTTGAGACTCCTTCCATTGGCGGCAAAGAAGTATAACGCCGAACCTCAAAGTTCGGCGCGAAGCGACGATACCGTGGAGGCTCATGTTCGCGCCGTTTTACTTGCCGCTCTGAGTCCCCATCAGTGGGGCGAAAAGGGCTGCGAGTTCTTTGACAAGCGGCCTCTCTTCGTCGTTGACGAGCTCTTCCCATTTCTTGAAGCCAGTGATGCCTGCGCCCGAGGTTGCAGCGCCCAGCGCGGTTATAGCCGCCAAGCCGCTTGCATGACGCTTAAGCATGGATTCGATCACCAGCGCACAAGCGTGCTGATGTGGCCTGTCGAAGGAGCCGTTGTGAAGCAGGGCCGGAGCTTTCGTCCGAAGCCATTCCGTGACTGAGTCTTCGTCAGGCTTCACATGGATCTGCTCAAGCATACCTCCCAACGTGTGATCACGATATTCCTGGAAGCAGTGTGCCCATGACTTCCAGTTGGGAAATGGGGGAGTGCAAGCCCATGTGTCTCCCATATCTGACAGGGCCACTAGAGATAGAGCGGTCACGGTTGACTCGATGAACCAGTTGCTTCGATTCGGATCTACGTAATAATGCCCGAGTTCGTGGGCCAGTTGGTACGTGATCTTGCAGTAGTCGCGTGAGTCGAGGGATGTGATATTGATGACGTACTCTCGAGGAAGTCCATTGAGCACGGCTCGCGGTTTGCCGTCCGGGGCCTGCTGGATCACGAAAGGCTTTGTGCCCAACGCGGGGGGCCTCCCAATTCGGCGTTGGAGTATGCCAGCGACATTGTTGCAGACTGCCGTGACATCGCGCCGAAGTGTCTTGTCTGCGAATCTATGTCGAATGAGGATCTCGGCGTCGGACGCTGCCGACAGACAGGAAAAAGGGACCATGAAGACTCCTCCCATGGATATGGTGGCTACCGCAGTGCGGGATCTCGGTCTCATGTATTCATGACTCCACGCGAACGGTTCGGTTCACAGTTTTCTCATTCCGCACGGAATGAGAAATACTTGTGGAACCCGTTGTTCAGTTCCTTTCCTATTGTTCAAAGAAGGATTCATCGCTCATATCAGACCATGATGTACTTCGCGCTGGTTGAGTAGGCCGGGCTTCGCGAGCACCGCGAGCCGGACGTGCCTGGCGTGCACCTCGCACAGGACGCGCCTGCCTTGCTGGGCGAGCCGCACCCCCGGATGAGTCTTCCGTAAAGAATGCACAGTGTCCATTACGATCGCGAATCCATCCATCCTGAAACCAACCCAGGTAGTGCCCGAAGTAATCGTAGACTGACTCGTCAGAGAGCCATGCGACTGGTTCTCCGGAATAGAGATAGATGGATTTGCCATTGTCATGCAGATATGCGACAGCTCGTCCGTCCTGATTGTAAAATGTAAGCATTGTCATCTCTCCTTATTATTGAACCGAACTCATTATTCTACCCAAAATCTGCGTTTGCCCTGACAAACGTTCACGAGCAAACGCACTAAGATTATAGCTTTCGATCGGCAACATCAAGAAGAGGCGAGAAGAGCATTACTGGAAACAGGATAATTCCTTAACATAACACCTTGACTGACGTGGTTATGGAGATTGTAAATAATCATGAACCCAAGTATGCGCAAGGTTGGCGATACCCTTTATTCATGGAGGATCACGACAGCTTCATGAGTGGAAGGAAGTTGACTCCGCCCAAGCTCCAGCCGCACTTGGCACAATGGATTTGACAGTTCCTGCTCTTTGCCGAGAAGCATCGTTACTACGCTTTCGACGGGGCGATGCGGGACA
>CAZQUT010000144.1:0-3212 GCA_964596555.1 uncultured Thermotogae bacterium | reverse complement strand
CGTTCATGATCTCCGGGAACTCACTTTGCCAGTCGAAGACGTTGATGCGGTAGCGCTCTTCATCATCGAGGAGGCTCAATTGCTGGCCTTCGTAGAAGTCTGGACCGATTAGGGAATTTCCACACTTGATGTTGTCTCCCAAGTCAGGCAGCGCTCGTTCGTGGAAGAGCTTGATGCTCTTTCCCAATGTCTCTGCGTTCTCGCCTTCCAGCACCTTGAGCAAAAGCGAGAGCTTGGTCACTTCAACTGCCTGTGTATCGATGTCCACACCGTAGATGTTGTTAAGCAGTATTCGCTTCTTCTCCGAAGTGGTCAACCGCCATTCACTGCCCGGACCGAGATAAACCTTGGGTAATCGTGCTTTCGCGTGCTTCTCAGGGCCGTGCTTCGCGTACCACTCCTGGTGCCAATCGAGGAGATACTGGTATGCACCGAGGAGGAACGACCCGGAGCCGCAGGCGGGATCGAGCACACTCAGCTTGGCGATTTGATTCGGTGTTTTTCCTTCAAGAAGCTTTCCCACCGTGTTCTTGACGATGTAGTCGACGATGTAGGTTGGGGTGTAGTAGACGCCACCAGCCTTCTTCACCTCTGGCTTGTCCTCTACCTTGGCATGATGCCCAGCGGTGAGGCGAATCACCTTGCCGAGGAACTGTTCGTAGATGTGGCCTAGAATGTCGGCAGGAAGGACGGAGAACTCAAATGGGCTTTCCGGGTAGTAAAGACCATTGAAGATTTCCTTTAGCACCTTGTCGTCGATCGTGAGGCCGAGCGTTAGGTCGTCTGGTAGATCGGATCGATCCTTCTCCACGCTAAAATGGAAGAGGCCGGAATTATAGCGTTCATCGGCATGGCGAAAGATCTGGCACAGACGCTCGTAGGAGCGTGTCCCACTCTGCAAAGCCATCAATTGACCATAGCTCTCGACACCGCGATCCTCACAGATGCGCAGGAAGATGATCCGGTCGATTGTTCGCTGCACGGCGTAGTTCAGCTCTCGCGTGGAGAGCTCGGGGTTACGCAGGGCGATGTTCCGCGCAAGGAGATCGCGCCAGTCCTCGATCTCCTTTAAGAAGGCATCATCTACCTCTGCCGTTCCGCGCTTTTTCTTGCTCGATTCAACGTACTTGTCAAACGATCCCTTGAGGATTGCCTCACGGGAGAAGATCGCCGTGATCTCATCCCAGCGGGATTCGTAGTCTTTGTAGGTGAAGTAGAGAACGCGTGCGGCCGACGCTTTGTCCGCTTGGTTCGGCTTTATTCGGCAGTCGTAGACTGCGAACTCTTCAAAGTCGGTGAGAATAGAGAGCGGGAGCTTGGCTGACCAGGCGTAGCGCCGTAGTTGATAGGCAGGATCGGGATCGTTCTTGATGTCGACTCCAGGGCGTTTTGCTTCGACGAAGTACTTACGTACTCCCCCGATGCGGAAGGCGTAGTCAGGTGCTTTCGTCACTCCGCCAATCTTGATCGCGTCTTCGTGCACAACGTCCTTGTACGCCTCGGCGTAGCCTGCTTCGTTGTACATATCCCAGCCGAGAGCCTTGAAGAATGGGTTAATCAATTCGAGGCGCACCTGCGCTTCGTTGTACTCATTGGAGAGGTAGGCTTCCCGATTGCGATCAAACCGTTCGATAAGCTCGCTGACTTCCTGCGGTGTCGGCATTCGTTGTTCTCCTCTTCAAGTTCTACACCATCATAGCTAATACTTTATACGGACGCAAAAGACTGCTTGCCTAGTATGGCTCTTGGGCATTTTGAATGGCCGTCTAAGGAGAAAGTGGCTTCTACAGAGGTACAAGACCGTTTCACCACGAAGGACACGAAGAGCACGAAGAATACGATCCGGTTTAAGCGCTCCGTTCTTTGACTCCTTCGTGCACTTCGTGCTCTTCGTGGTGAATTCTCCAGCCCTTCGTGTGACTTACTTGTCGTGCCTACGAGAGCAACGGCTTTGGAGTGCTTCCGCGACCAGACGCAGCAACGGCTCGACTTCTTCTTGCTCCAGAAGCTCACGACGTACTCGGGGCAGACAGCCAGCGTGTCTTAGGTACTTGGTCAGGTGCCCGCGAAAGCGGTTGCAAGCAGCGCGTTCCGGGAACGGGCGCGGGCGCTTGCGTTGGTCGTTCTCCTTAGACATGGCGGCGTACAGTCCACGCAGGTGCGTTGTCATCGCATCCAACCAGTCCGAGGCTTGTGGGGGATGATACTCCTCGCGATTGAGCGCCGAGGCGATCTCGGAGAAGATCCAGGGATTTCCGATCGCGGCTTTCCCTACCATCACGCCATCAACGCCCGTCTCCTGCAGCATACGGATCGCGTCTGCCGCGTTACCCACACCACCGTTTCCGATAACAGGAATCGATAGCTCAGCCTTTGCCCTGCGCAGGGCGTCAAGATTCACTGGTCCGCCGTGCCCAGCCGTTGCCAATCGTGCGTGTAGGAACAGGGCGCTTGCCCCTCCCTCCTGCACAGCATGGGCCACTTCGATGATGTTCATCGTATCCGGCGAAATCCCCAGCCTTGTCTTTACCGTAACCGGAAGGGACACGGCACCTACGACCGCGCGTACGATGTCACGCAAGTGCGCAGGATCGCGCATCAGGGCTACACCTGCACCCTTGCGGACGATCTTTGGAACGGGGCAACCGGCATTGATATCAATCAGGTCAAATCGGCCCAGCGCTTCAACTCGTTGCGCCGCCCGCGCCATCACCTCGGGATCGGAACCGTAGATGTGCGCCGCTATGGGTCGCTCATTCGGTCCTGCGTGCAGGATATTTAGCGTGCGTGTATTGTCGCGCACTATCCCCTCGGATGAGACAAGCTCCGTGAACACGAGCCCACAGCCATGCTTGAGGCACAGCTGGCGAAAGGTAGAGTCGGTGTACCCCGCCATCGGCGCAAGGATGATTGGGGGCATAATCTCAAGTGGCCCAATGCGCAATGGGTCAGCGACGTGGGTTGATGGATCCAACAGAGTGTCCCTTCCGCCGTTAATCCTTGCCTGCACTCGTCTTCTCAATTGGAGCAAAGAAACGGTCAAGATCGACGTTTCCACCACTGAGGATAACTCCGATGCGCTCTCCGTTTCCTCCAATCGCACCGCTTAAGAGAGGGGCAACGGCGACAGCGCTCGATGGCTCAATGATGAGCTTCATCCGCTCCCAAACAAAGCGCATTGCTCGCACTATCTCTTCTTCCGAGATAAGCAC
>CAZQUT010000143.1:0-3217 GCA_964596555.1 uncultured Thermotogae bacterium | reverse complement strand
TCTTTCTCTCGCCCGTTCGTTTCACTCAGCTCAAGGCCTGCCTGTGCGTGCCCGCGAGCAGGGCCAAGATCGCCAAGGGGTACAGCTCAGCATCGCTCTTGTCCTTGGTTTTTCTAGTACTTCGCCGTTCAGGCCCTGTCTTCCACTGGGCTACTTTGCCTTAATCGTGAGGACCCCTAATTAAGTCCGTCTACGATGGCTGACACGCTGATTGTACCTGGGGGATTACTTCAGGTTGAGTGCTCTGCTACAGTTCGCAGTGGAGGCACCAGTCAATGATTGTGGAAACCGAAAGAGAGGAGAACGGCCGCTGGATTGCAGAGATTCACGATTTGCCGGGAGTCTTATCCTATGGCAATACCCGTGAAGAGGCCGTTGCAAGAACGAAGGCTCTGGCACTTCGTGTCATGGCCGATCGACTGGACCATGGCGAGGAAATACCGGAATTAAGCGACGTCTTCGCAGTGGCGGTATGAGGCAGTGGCCATCTACAGGGTCACGTCGAGTCTTGGCAGCACCTCTACGTGTCGGATAGACCATTAAGCGCCAAGCAGGAACCTCACATAAGGTGCTTTGCCAGATCGGGCGGCCTGATTTTGTTTACGCATTCCATGACAAGGAAGAGATCTGCCCCCGAATGCTAGCGCGTATTGCGAAGAAAACTGGACTCATACCCAAGGATTTGAAATAGGCTGCCAACATCATGCCACATGCAGAGTCTCGCCTTCCCCTGGCTCCCACACCATGAATCGACTAAGGTTATCACTATGAACAAGAAGGCTGATGACTTGTCCTGGCTTGACGAGCTAAACCCGCAACAACGTGCCGCTGTCACGCACGGTGATGGACCGCTCCTGGTCGTCGCCGGTGCGGGTACGGGAAAGACGAAAACGCTAGCCTACAGGGTGGCCTACCTTATCTCACGCGGGGTCAATCCGGGGAAGATCCTCCTCCTCACCTTCACCCGCCGCGCGGCTCAGGAGATGTTGCACCGCGCTTCGCGGATTGCGGAACGTGGCACTCCTGTTACGGGGCGCGTCTGGGGTGGGACGTTTCACGCTACCGCGAACAGGCTCTTGCGCATCTACGCAAGCGCAGCCGGGATCAGTAAGGACTTCACCATCCTCGATCAGGGAGATGCCGAGGATCTGATCGGGATGATTCGCCACGAGATGGGTCTGCACAGCCAGGAGATGAGGTTCCCACGCAAGCGGACGTGCCTTGCTATCTACTCGCGTACGGTGAATGGATCGTTGCCGCTTCATGAGGTGCTGGAGAAGTACTTCCCGTGGTGCGATATGTGGGAGAAGGAGCTGCGTAGCATATTCAGCCAGTATGTGGCCCGCAAGCAGGAGAGGAACGTGCTTGATTATGACGACCTCCTCCTCTACTGGGCCGAGATACTGTCGGACGAGCGCATGGCAACTGAGCTCACCTCCCGGTTCGATCACATCCTTGTCGATGAGTACCAGGACACAAACCCGATCCAGGCACGCATTCTGCGCGGGATGCGCCACGGGAATGATAACATCATGGTGGTGGGGGACGACGCTCAGAGTATCTACGCCTTCCGCGGGGCAACGGTGAGGAACATCCTCGACTTCTCCTCACAGTTTGAGGGAGCCACGATTGTCAAACTCGAACAGAATTACCGCTCCGTGTCCCCAATCTTGGAAACGACGAACCTCGTCATCGCCGCTGCTAGGCAAAGGCACACGAAGAACCTGTGGTCGCAGCGTGAAGGTGGCGAGCGACCGAAGCTCGTCACGTGCAAGGACGAAACGCAGCAGGATGAATACGTAATCGACCGCGTTCTAAGTCACTATGAGCAGGGAGTACCGTTGCGTAAGCAGGCGGTCCTCTTTCGCGCCGGCCACCTCTCGGATTCCTTGGAGATAGAGCTGACGCGTAGGAACATCCCTTATCACAAGTACGGTGGATTGCGATTTCTCGAAGCATCACACGTGAAAGACCTCGTCTCCTTCCTGCGCATCGTGGAGAACCCACGCGACGAGATGGCTTGGTTTCGAGCGCTGCAACTGATCGATGGAATCGGTCCTGGAACCGCGGCGCGTGCGGTGAAGCACGTCGCCAAAGAGGGAAACGATCCCAGGGCGATACGGACGTTTCACGTCAGGCCAGCGGCGAGAGAAACGCTGGCTGCCCTCGCAGATGTGATAGATGACATCTGCGAGGCTGACTCCCTCAACCCGGCAATGCAAATCGAGCGAATCAGGAGGTTCTACGATCCGCTGCTAAGCAAACTGTACGAGAATCCGGCGGCGCGCACGCGCGATCTGATCAGCCTGGAGCAGATCGCCGCCGGCTACAAATCGAGGCGTGACTTCCTCGCCGACCTGCAACTCGACCCGCCTACGTCGACAAGCGATCTTGCCGGTACTCCGCATAGGGATGAAGACTGGCTTGTCCTTTCGACGATTCATTCCGCCAAGGGCTGTGAGTGGGATGTGGTCTACCTCATCCATGCCGCCGACGGGTTTCTTCCATCAGACATGGCCACCGGTTCGCAGGATGAGATCGAAGAGGAACTGCGGCTGACCTATGTTGCCCTCACGCGGGCACGCGACTTCCTGTACATCACCTGGCCACTGCGCTATTACTTCAAGTGGTATGCGCTCACCGACGGGCACACCTACGCCCAGCGTTGCCGCTTCTTTACCGACGATGTGATGGCGAGCATTGATGAGCTTCATCTGGAGTATGAATCACCGGATGACATGCCGATGGGAATAGATTCCGGGGCGGATATTGCCCGCAACATCAGAGGCATGTGGGAAGAATAACGCTCATGCGACGATTCTAGGCGAAGACTTAGTAGGCTTTTCTACACTGCTTCCACAAACGACCGCTTCCCTACTTGGATGAGCATCGGCGGTTCGAATGTAAGTTCAAGCTCGGGCGAAGTAATCTTCTCATCGTTGATCTTCACGCCACCCTGCATGATGAGGCGCTTGGCCTCACCGCGACTCGTCACCAATCCCGACGCCTGCAGTAGGGAGATCACCCAGATCACGTTTCCGTCCTTGAGCAGTTCGCGGTTGATCTTTACCTGCGGAACGTCGCTTGGGCGCTCGTGCTTGATGTGGATGCGATCGAACTCCTTCTGCGCCGCGACCGCGACGTCTTTGTCGTGGTAGTGACCGACGATCTCCAGCGCCAGTTTTCGCTTCGCGTCGCGCGGAGAGTTCTCGATCAA
>CAZQUT010000142.1:0-3222 GCA_964596555.1 uncultured Thermotogae bacterium | reverse complement strand
AAGGAGAGCCATGGGTCGATAGTTGAGGACCTTGATGGAAATAAGTTTGTCGATTTCTCCGGCGGTTGGGGCTGTCTAAACGTCGGTCAGCGCCACGAGCGGGTTGTGGCCGCGCTTCATGATCAGGTGGATCACTTTCTGCACACCGACTTCACTGCGGTTCCATACGCCCCCTTTAGCGAACTGGCTCGTCTTCTCTGCGAGCACGTTCCCGGGGCTGGTCCGTACAAGGCGGCCTTCTTCAACAGCGGCGCCGAGGCGGTGGAGAACGCAGTCAAGATCGCCCGTGCCTACACCAAGCGGAATGCTGTTCTCGTCTTCGAGAATGCCTTCCACGGGCGGACGCTCCTCACGATGACGATGACGCACAAAGCGATGCCGTACAAGGCCGGATTCGGTCCGTTTGCAACCGATGTCTATCGCCTCCCATATCCCTACACCTATCGTAAGGACATTTCCGCCGATGACATAGAGCAGGCGCTCCTTGCGCTTGTTGATCCGTCCGATGTTGCGGTGATGGTCGTTGAGCCGGTGATCGGTGAGGGCGGATTCCTCGTGCCACCCGCATGGTTCCTTCCGGCGATGCGCAAGCTTGCGGATAAGTACGGGTTCGTACTTGCCCTGGATGAGGTGCAGTCGGGAATCGGGCGCACGGGCAAGTTCTTCGCCTACGAGCACTTCGGGATCGAACCTGATCTGATCTGCGTCGCCAAGTCGCTTGCCGCTGGCCTTCCGCTGTCCGGCGTTGTGGGAAAGGCAGAGATTATGGATGCCCCAGTGTCGAGCGGCATCGGTGGAACGTATGTTGGTAACCCGCTTGCCTGCCGCGCGGGGATCGAGGTCATCAAGGCGATCGACGAAGAGAACCTGATGGCGCGGGCGGACCACGTTGGTGAGCGTATCAAGGCACGCTTCAATGGGCTGAAAGACAGGTTCGACATTGTGGGCGACGTGCGCGGATTGGGTGCGATGGTCGCAATGGAACTCGTCAAGGACCGCTCGACCAAGGAACCTGCTGGTGAGATAACCTCGCAGATCGCCAATGCTGCGCTGCGCGACGGAGCCATCTTTCCCACCGCTGGTCTGAGTGGGAACGTCTTGCGTGTGCTTGTTTCACTCGTGATCACCGACGAGCAGATCGATGAAGGGATGGATATCCTGGAGGCCGCGTTCGAGAAGGTGCTCGGCTAAACGACTTGCTTCCGGGCTCGTCCGGAATAAGAGAATCCGATCGCGGCGGTGGCAGCAATCGCCGCGATCGCTCCCCACAATACAAGTGGCTCGTTCCCGAAGTAATCGAGAAGCCATCCGCCGATAAACGGCCCTGCCGACCAGCCAAAGGCTTCAGCAAGACCGAAGAAACCCATGTAGCGGCCCATCTTTCCCTCCTGTGCACTGTTGGCGACGGCGGTCGTTGCGCTCGGGGAGAAGACCACCTCTCCCAGCGTTATCAGGACCATCGTACCCAGTAGAAAGTAGAACGAGTGTGCGAGCCCAACGCAGAAGTACCCGGCGCCGAACAGGATTGCCCCCAAGGTGAGGGCTCGCCGTGTCCCGATCTTCCCTCCAAGGAGGGCGGCGGGCCACTGGAAGAGGACGACGATGATCCCATTCAACGTGTAGAGAAAGCCGAGGTGCACATCGCTTATCCCGACGAACTCCGTGGAGAAGACGGAAAGCGTACTGGCAAACTGCCCCATCACGAGGAACAACAGGAAGCTGAATCCACAGAACACGAGGAACCGCCGGTCACGCCCGACATCTAGGACCTTTGACAGCTCGAATCGCTCTGCAGCGCGTGTATGGCTCGACTCCTTGATGAACAGAACGACCAGCACCATTCCCATCAGGCTGGCAGCGGCGGTGACGAGGAAGAGCGACCAGTAGGAGATAACCATCAAGAAGCCGCCGATCGCCGGGCCGATTGCCCAACCGGCATTTCCCCCGATGCGCAGAATTCCGAACGCCTCCACTCGCCGCTTCCGCGGCACGATATCCGCCACCATCGCACTGATCCCCGGCTGCATCAACGCACCGATGAATCTGATTGCGAGGAACGCAAGTGCAACGACGATGTACGACGCGCGGATGTAGATCACGTAAGACATCAGTAGGAAGAAGATCGTGCGCACTCCCATCGTCACGGCGATCAGCGGCTTACGCCCGATGCGGTCGGCAAGCTCCCCACCGATGATCCGTCCGGCGGAGCTGATCAAGGCGGAGAAGAGCATAATCGTACCCACAGCTTTCATCGACAGTCCGAGTTCACGGTAAAGGTATAGACTGACGAACGGCATCGCGGCGCCGAAACCGATGGAGACGATCATCCGCACCGCAAAGAGCGCCCACAGGCGGCGATCGTAGCGATCGCGCAGCGTCGTGAATCGTTCGTGCAAAGCGCGTGGGGAAATCAACCCATTCACCCACCCACCACCCGCGCAAGAAGCACAAGGAGGGGCGCAGCAGCCAGCGCCGGCAGGAGGTTCCCTGCCCGCAGGTCGCGCAGCTCAAGGAGCTTCAACGATAGGACGATCAGGATCACTCCCCCTACCGCATCGAGCTCGGCTAGAATAGGGGACTGTGATAGTGCACTTGCGCTCACCGTAGAGGTGAACAGATGGGCGACGAGACTGATCCCTCCTTGGTAGATGAGGACAACGAACACCGAGAGGATCACGCCCGGGCCAAGGCCGGCGACAAGGAAGATCGAGGATATCCCATCCATCACTGCCTTCAGGCCCAAGAGCTGCCAATCGCCGTATAGCCCGTCGCGCAGCGCGCCTAGGATCGCCATCGGGCCAACGCAGAACAGGAGACTGGCGCTGACAAAGCCTTGCGGCAGCGAGCCACGAGAGGCTAAACGGGGAAAGCGGTTCTGTAATCGTTCGCCGAGCGCTGAAAGACGATCCTCTATCCTCGCGGCGGTTCCGATTGCACCACCAACGAGTAGCGAGATGAGTACGATCAGTATGTTCTGCGTTTCCAGAGCTAGTTTTATCCCCACTACAAGCGTCACTAGCCCGATCGCCGAAGTGGCGAACTTGCTCATCTGCTTGGAGATGCGCGCCCCGCCGGCCATACCGATCAGACTGCCGAGAATAATCGTTCCTATGTTGATCCACGTGCCGATCATGTCGCAGATCCTATCGCACCTGTGATCGATGGGCAACCGAAACGGGGAAGTTTATGTGGTGGGTTGCTGATGCAGGCGGATCGAGCTCA
>CAZQUT010000141.1:0-3232 GCA_964596555.1 uncultured Thermotogae bacterium | reverse complement strand
AGCGGGCCGATCGCCCGCACGCTTCTTGTTCTGGCCTGGCCGGTGATGCTCTCCAACTTATTTCAAACAATATACAACCTCGTCGATACCCTGTGGCTGGGTCGCTTGGGCAAGGTCGCGATCGCTGCACCGACGATAGTCTGGCCTTTGGTATTCCTCATGATCTCCATTGGTGCGGGCATCACGATTGCTGGAACGGCGCTCGTCGCCCAATACACCGGCGCACGTCGGCACGAAGAGGCAAACCATGCAGCCGGACAGGTTTTCGCCTTCACCGGTATCCTTGCCATCATCCTGGGTGTCGTTGGGATGTTCATCGCTCGCCCGCTGATGGTAGCGATGGGCGCAGGGCCGGATCTCCTTCCCGCAGCGACCTCATACCTGCGCATCATCTACGGTGGGATCCCAGCGATGTTCGGTATGTTCATCGTTACCTCCCTGCTCAACGGAGTGGGCGACACCATGACCCCGATGAAGCTGATGGGGGTCTCCGTGATGTTGAATATTATCCTCGATCCACTGTTCATCTTCGGGTGGGGACCGTTCCCTGCTTGGGGTATCACCGGCGCTGCTGTGGCGACGGTCATCTCGCGCGGGATAGTCGCCCTCTATGGCATCTACATCCTTTTCTCTGGAAGAGCGGGGATCCAGTTGCGGTTGCGACACTTGCGCCTGGAGTGGGCAACGGTTAAACACATCCTTGTGATCGGCTTGCCGGCATCGCTCGGGCAGTCGGGTACGGCGCTCGGCTTCTCCATCATGACTGGTATCCTCGCACGCTTTGGCACGGCAGTCGTCACTGCGTTTGGTATCGGGAACCGTATTATCTCCATCGCCATCATGCCGGCAATGGGCCTGGGGCAAGCAACGGCAACGATGGTCGGACAAAACCTGGGAGCGGAAGAGACAAAGCGTGCAGAGCGCTCCGCATGGATAGGGATGCAGATCTCTACCGCATTCCTCCTCGCGGCCAGTGCCGGTGTCTACTTTTTGCGCACATCACTTGTGCGTATGTTCATCAACGATCCGGAAGTGATCTCCCTTGGTGCAAACATGTTTGCCATCACCGCGATGGCCTTCCCGTTCATGGGGATCCTGCAGGTGATCATCGGGACCTATCAGGGATCCGGACACACCGTGTATTCCATGTTCTTCTCCCTGTTTCGCTTGTGGGGAATACGGATTCCGCTTGTCTATTTCCTCGGTTTCTCGCTTGCGATGGGAGCGGACGGCATATGGTGGGCGATGTTTATCTCCAACTTCGGTGCCTCCGCTCTATCGATTGGCTTCTTCCTATCCGGCAACTGGAAACACCGCATCATCAGGGAGATGCCCATTCCGGTCGAGCAGATCCCGATTGATCCCAGATCGGCCGAAACGGTGGTAGAAGAGACCCGCCCCTTGCAAAGATGACTTTCTCCTTCTAATCTCTCCCAGAAGTAACAGTATTGTAGAGCGATTGAATGATTGGAGGATGAGATGATTAGTGAATTTGATAATGGAGCGCGTGAGAGATTGATCGGCTAAGTCTCTCACTGCCTGAATCACTCAATCCCTCCGTTCAAGGAGACACGATGCAGACAATAACGATCGATGAAGCACCACGCCATATTGGGGAAGAAGTCACGCTGCGCGGGTGGCTGTATAACAAACGCTCCAGCGGGAAGATCATGTTTCTGCAGTTGCGGGATGGAACGGGCGTGATTCAGGGCATAATCACCGAGCCGGAATCGCCGGAGATGTTCGCCATCGCAGATCGGCTGCAGCGTGAGACATCGATTATCGTCACAGGTACGCTGCGCGAGGATAAGCGTGCGCCCAGCGGCTGCGAGCTTCAATTGAACAAGTTGACAGTCGTCAGCGAGCCAACGGAGGCCTTTCCGATCGAGTTGACGGAGCACACGCCCAGCTTCCTCATGGATCACCGCCACCTATGGATGCGCACCGGTAGACAGGTCCCCATCCTGCGTGTACGCGACGCTGTCTTCCGCGCTCTGCGCGATTTCTTCCACGATAAGGGATTCGTCGCCACCGAGGCCCCAGTTCTGACCGGCACATCCGTGGAGGGGACAACTTCACTGTTTGAGGTGGACTACTTCGGTGAGAAAGCGTACCTCGGCCAGAGCGGGCAGCTCTACCTGGAAGCGACGGCGATGGCCCTAGGCAAGGTGTACTGGATCGGGCCGGTCTTCCGCGCGGAGAAGTCGAAGACGCGCAAGCACCTAACCGAGTTCTGGATGGCCGAGGGGGAGATGGCCTACTACGACCACGCCGATAACCTGAGACTGCAGGAAGAAATGATCGCCTACGTAATTGATGCGGTCACCACGGAACGCAAGACTGAGCTTGGGCAACTGAAGCGCGACACCGACCTGCTGTGCGAGGAGGTCACCCTCCCGTTTCCACGCATCGACTATGGTGATGCGGTCAAGCTGCTGCAGGATGCCGGTCACGACGTCTCCTTCGGCGATGACTTCGGCGCTCCGCACGAAGCGACACTCGGTGAACACTTCCAAAAGCCCGTGTTCATCGAGCACTTCCCGACCAGCATGAAACCGTTCTACATGAAGCGCGATCCGAAGGATCCAAGTCGGGTTCTTGCAGCCGACCTCATCGGCCCAGAGGGATATGGTGAACTGATTGGCGGAAGCCAGCGTGCCGATGATCTGGAAGAGCTCGTCGCACAAATGAAGGAGAAGAATCTCCCACTTGAACCTTACGAATGGTACCTCGACCTGCGTCGCTACGGGTCTGTACCACACTCCGGGTTCGGCCTCGGTGTAGCGCGGACGATTGCTTGGATCTGCGGAATATCACATATCAGGGAGACCATCCCGTTTGCCAGACAACTGAATCGCCTCTACCCATAATCTGCTAAAATTGGGCGTTTTGTCCCCTTGACAGCTTTGAAAATGGTCGTTATACTTCGGGCCGTGTTAGGTAAGTGATAATAACGAGCGCTCGAAGTTGAGCGCTTTTGAATATTATCTCGGCCCGTTTGGGCTGAGGCAGTCACCACCAAACAACAAAGGGGGACTTACGCCGTGAGATGCAAATCAAGAAGTCGGCGAGTCCGCGACTAGGTGTCGACCGAACTTTGGGTTTACAACCCGAAACTGAGGGTAAGAAAAGGCGCGCTGTTTCACCTCCTTGGCGGCGCTTGACCGACCTTCTGAATGGTTACCGTTCGAATCGGCAGGGCAAGGGAAACCGGGTCCCCCTCTTCCCTCCT
>CAZQUT010000140.1:0-3289 GCA_964596555.1 uncultured Thermotogae bacterium | reverse complement strand
ATCGAGGACCTGCCGACATACGATACGCTAACAGTGGAACTCTTCGCCTGGGATTACGCGTCCCCGAACGGGATGCAAGGGATCGATAAGGTAAGAACCGATATCACCGGCTACTTCCTGTATGACACACGCGAGGTTACAGTGCCGCTGATCTTGTTGGATAACGCCGGGTAGGAGCATGTTCACCCCGCAGCAGATTGCAGAGATAGTCAAGGGAAGGATCCTCAAAGGGTGCGATGCAAGAGTGGCGCGGGTCATCCACGACTCGCGCCTCATCGAGCCAGGGGATCTGTTCATCGCCATCAAGGGTGAACGCACGGACGGGCACGCCTTTCTCGCACAGTCCTTCTCAAGAGGGGCGTGCGGGGCAATTATCTCCAATGAGACATCCATACCGGGGAAGGCGCGCAACCTCATCCTGGTCGATGACGTTATCGTCGCGCTACAAACCCTTGCTGCGGCATGGCGCAACAAGCTCGATGCAACCTTTCTCGGGGTCACCGGAACCTGCGGCAAGACAAGTACCAGATCGCTCCTTTACCACCTGCTTGAAGGCAGGATGAGCGTCTACTCGGCACCAGGAAACTACAACACCGAGATTGGCCTTCCACTGGCACTCCTCGCGATGCCGCAGCAAGCACAAGTGGGCCTATTTGAGCTTGGTGCGAGCGGGCCGGGAGAGATCGCGCCCCTCGCCTCGCTCCTTGCGCCGTCGATTGGAGTGATCACGCTTGCTGGACGCGGGCACCTGACCGGATTTGGAAGCGTAGAAGCGGTCGCGCAGGAGAAGTGGGACCTGGTGCGCGCCCTTCCTCCCCATGGAAGGGCGCTGGTGAACGTCGACTCACCCCCACTTGCGGCGCTGGCGACGACGTACACGGGCAACATGACGACCGTCGGTGTGCAGGGTGGAGATCTGCGTGGAAAGACCTCCTTCTCAGAGGGGGGGCTGGTAGTTGATGTTCAGGCACCTCGTCTGCATCTGGAGACACGCCTCCTCGGTGTGCACAACGCGACGAACATCCTCCTTGCCGCGGCCGCGGCACTTGAACTGGGAATGCCAGCACAAGAGATTGAGGAACGTGTGGCGACCTTCTCCCCGTTCCCTCATCGCCTAAACCTATTTCCTGTCCCGTTTGGTTACATCCTCGACGACTCATACAACGCCAATCCTGAGTCGACACGCGCCGCAATCGAGACGCTCGCTGAACTCAAACTACCAACAAAGAAGCGTGCATTCGTCTTCGGCAACATGCTTGACCTGGGAGAGAACTCACCGCGCTACCACGATGAAACGCTAGAACTTGCCGTCCAACTTGGTATCGGTCCGATATTCCCCGTCGGAGATCTGGCAACACAGGCAGCGAGGAGATCCGCATCCACAAGCTCTTTCATCTTCTGCAAGAGGGAGAGCCTGGCACGGTGCATTCGCGCGCATCTTTCAGGTGGAAAGACCATACTTCTCGTTAAGGGATCGCTCGCTGTTGGACTTACGCGCGTTGTGGAACAGCTATCAAGAAAAGAGTGAACAGCTCGCATTCCAGAGTCATCGGGGTCAGACCCGATGCAAGAGAAGAAGGAATCACAAGAACAGCGGCACGATCTCGAACTTGTTCACGTCCACGAGTCCTCGATCGGTCAGCTTGAGACTTGGGATCACCGGCAAGGCAAGAAAAGAGAGGGTCATGAACGGCGCAGGAAGGTTGCAGCCCAGTCTCGCCGCTGCCTGTTTCAGTTCCCTTCCCATCTCTGCCACCTCAGGAAGAGCAAGATCGGACATCAGTCCAGCAATCGGCAGCGGCAGGCGTGCAAGAATGCGTCCGTCGCGGACGACAACCTGTCCCCCATCCATCTCGACGATTGCCTTTACAGCCGCGGCCATGTCGGAATCGTTCGTTCCCACCACGATGATGTTGTGCGAGTCGTGCGCTACACTCGATGCCAGCGCTCCATTCTTCAATGAAAAGCCATGCACCAGTCCCAGGCCGACGTTCCCTGTCGCATTGTGACGCTCCACTACACCCAGCTTGAGGACATCTCGCTCGATGTCAGACGTGACCTGCCCATCCTCAATTAGCGGGTCGATGTGCATCTCACCTGTAACCACCTGATCGGGAGAGAGATCGATCACGCGCACCTCACCTGCTTGCGCGGTGATGGCAAAAGAGAGCGGCTCGGCGCTCACGTTGATACTTCCACGCACATGTTCGTCATCGTATGGGGTAAGCTCAACGACGGTCTCTCCGCCTACAGCAACGAGCTTTCCATGCGCGAAGACCTTATCCACTCGCATCGATTCGAGGTCCGATAACACCACAAGATTCGCCCGGTAGCCCGGCGCGATCGCGCCCACATCGCTCAGTCCGTATGCGCGTGCAGTATGGATGCTAGCGGAAGAGATCGCCAGCTCCGGTGCCGCGCCGAGGCGAATCGCCTTATTGATGATCCCGTCGATATGGCCATCCCGCATGAGCGTCTCCGAATGACAGTCATCGGTACAGAAATGGACGAATGGTGCGCTCGTCGGCGTAAGAAGAGGCAACAACGCTTCAAGATTCCGGGTAGCCGTTCCTTCACGTATAAGGATGTGCATCCCCGCACGCAGCTTCTCCTGCGCCTCGGCAAGGGTCGTGCACTCGTGATCGGTGCGTGGGCCGGAGATGATGTACGCCCACAAGTCGGGACCGGAGAGTCCAGGAGCATGCCCGTCGATCGGGCGACCACGCGTAGCGCGCAGCTTGGCCACCATCTCGGGATCGAGGTTGATCACCCCGGGGTAATTCATTACCTCTCCCAAGCCGAGTATTCGCTCCCAAGTCAGGATCTGCTCAATGTCCTCTGACGTGATCCTCGCCCCAGATGTCTCAAGATGCGTCGCCGGGACGCAGGACGGGGCCATCACGTACACCTCAAGCGGCAGGTTCTTCGATGCTTCGAGCATGTAGTGGATCCCGGGAAGGCCAAGCACGTTGGCTATCTCGTGTGGATCGGCAATCACTGTCGTTGTCCCATGCGGAAGGACTGCGCGCGCAAACTCCACCGGCGAGAGCTGCGTGCTCTCGATGTGCATGTGCGCATCGATCAATCCCGGAACCAGCCACGCTCCATCGAGGTCAAGTGTCTCTCTTGCGGCAGCAGCTCCAAAGCCGGTGATCACCCCACCTGAAATTGCTACATCACCTTCAAAGAAAGCACCGGCAAAGACGTCAAGAATGCGCGCGTTTCGCAACAGAAGATCCGCCGGTTCGATCCCTCGGGCAACTCTCACGTAGCGACTATCGTTTGTCAT
>CAZQUT010000139.1:0-3319 GCA_964596555.1 uncultured Thermotogae bacterium | reverse complement strand
TTGATACTCGTGATGATCATAGGGGGCTGATAAGTGTGGATAGGGCTGATATCAAGAAGGCGCTCAAAGATCCTCACAAATGGGGAGAGAAGTACTCGCTTTGGGCGACGTACTTCTGCACTGGGTGTGGAATCATGGAGATCCCTCCGGTCCTTACTGCTCGTTGGGACGCTGAGCGGTTCGGGGTAAAACCGATGGCCACTCCCAGACAATCCAACCTATTCCTAATCACTGGATACGTATCCATCAAGACACTGCGGGCAATCATCATCTCCTATGAGCAAATGCCCGATCCCAAGTACGCAGTGGCATTCGGCTCCTGTCCAATTGATGGAGGGCTGTATCATACGTCATATAACACCGTGAACCATCTTGATAGATACCTACCGGTGGATGGATGGATCGCTGGATGCATGCCGCGGCCTGAAGCGATCTTTATTGCCGTGACCAAGCTGTGGAAGATGATCGATGGTGAGATGGTCGATGGTTACAAACGATACAGGGAGAACATCGACTATTACCGCAAGAACCAGGAACGGGTGCTGGGAAAGGAATTCATCGACAGCATCCCGGCTCCGGCAGTGGTGAAACCATGAGAGAAGAAACGATAAAGCAGGACATAGAGAAACGCTACGATGGAAGCTGCGTCTCCGTGCAACGGCGCCAGCGGATCATCGTCAGTGTGCCCAAGGATAGCGTCTTCTCTCTTGTCGCGTACATGAAGGAAGAAGGCTTTGGGCATCTGTCATTCATTACCTGTGTAGACTGGATCAAAGAGGGTGAGTTTGAGCTCGTCTATCACCTTGCCAGCTATCAGGATGGAATCCACGCGATGGTGAAGACGAGAATCGACCGAGCAGACCCAACATACCTGAGCCTCGTCCCCCTGTTTGAGAATGCGCAGACCTACGAGCGTGAGATCCACGAGATGTTCGGTGTCCGGTTTGTAGGCAATGGCCGGCTGATACCATTCCTGCTGACCAATTGGCAGGAGATGCCGCCGATGAAGAAGGACTTCGACACGGAAGCATACGCTGAGAGGATGTTTGAGCATGAATGACATCGATACCAAGATAAAGGAACGAGAGCTAACGCTCTACTTTGGCCCGCAGCACATCGGAATGGTGGGAAATTTCAGCATTACGTTGACGGTGAAGGGTGATACCATTCAGGAAGCAGTAGCCACTCCAGGCTTTCTCCACCGCGGATTCGAGAAGATGCTGGAGAACGTGCGCTATCTGCAGGGATTCCCGTTTGTCTGTCGAATTAACGTGATGGACCCCGATCCAAACGAACAGGTGTACGCAATGGCGATCGAGGAGTTGGCTGGTTTGGAAGTCCCTCCTCGTGCTCACTACCTGCGAACGATGACCCTTGAGATGTCACGTCTTACGTCCCACCTGGCCTGGCTGTGGGCATACGGCAATGAGCTTGGCTTCGATACGATCGGGCACTGGAGCATGGTGCAGCGCGATTACTTCATCGATCTGTTTGACATGATTGCCGGCGGGCGAGTGTATCACATGTACATCTGGCCGGGTGGTGTACGGCGGGACATGCCTGAGGGATTCGAAGCGAAAATGCGGCAAACCCTTGATGGCTTGGAAGGTAGCTTGCGCGATTACGACAGCACCTTCTTCAACAACCGCGTCTTCCGTAAGAGAGCTAGTGGAATTGGTGTGCTCACCCAGGAGGATGCACTCCGCTTTGGAGTGACCGGCAGTTGTTTGCGTGCCACTGGCATCAAGCGGGATGTGAGAATAGAAGAGCCGTATGCCGCTTATGCCGACCTCGACTTTGAAGTTCCGACCATGACCGATGGGGATGCCTATGCTCGGGCAATTGTGATCCGAAAGGAGATCGAACAGAGCATCTCTATCATTCGGCAAGTCTTGGATAAGCTACCCACAGGCCCAGCGTGGAATCGCGTGCCTAATCCATTTAAGTGGAAGATTCCTCCTGGAGAAACGTATGTGCGGATGGAATCTGCTCGGGGAGAACTGGGAGCGTATGCCGTGTCTGATGGAAGCGAGAAAATCCACCGGATATCGTATCGTGTCCCGTCCTACACCCATGGCATATTGACTTTGGAGAGCCTTCTTCGAGGGATGAACATCGCGGATGTGGGGCACATGCTGCTGAGTCTGAATATCGCCGCTCCAGAGATCGACCGTTAACAAACTGAGGATAACAGCTATGAATGAGGTGACATAATGGTCAAGAGTAAAGGAAGCGTACTAGGCCCGTTTGCTGCTTTGAAGTACCTGTTTGAGAAGCCCCAGACGCTTGCCTACCCATTTGAGAAGCTGGAGATATCCGAGCGGTACCGCGGATTTCACAGGAACGACCTCGAAGAGTGCATCGGCTGCGGGAACTGTCATGATATCTGCCCGTGCGGAGCGATCACCATGGTCAAGGTTCCAGGGATAGAGGCGGATCCTAAAGCAGGTTCCACCGACGAACGGCCGCAGATCAACTACGGCCGCTGTAGCTACTGCGGATTGTGTGTCGATGTTTGCCCGACCGGGAGCCTCAGTCTATCCCAGGACTTCATCCACATCGATCACGCCACAGACAGCTTCGTCGCTCTGGCTCGCGATGGGAAGGTAGCTCCTGACGTATTTGTCAGCGACCCAAGCGATCTTGAGGTAAGCATCAATCACCGCAAGCTAAACGACAAAGGTTTTTCCGCCGACCTTGACTTCTGTCTCGCGGATTTCGACGGCCATGCCAAAGAAGTGGAGATTCTGCCGGCAGAGGAGCGTCTTGCATCGTTTGTGGAGATGGTGCGCGGGTTCACCCGCGAACAGGCCCTTGCCGAGGCTTCGCGTTGCTTTGAGTGCAACGTATGCGAAGAAGCGTGCCCGGCCAACATGAACATCGCCGACTACATCCGCGATATCTGGAGTGAAGACAACGAGCAGGCGGCGCGCGACATCTACAAGACGAACCCTCTCCCTGAGGTATGTGGCCGCGTGTGTACCCACAACTGCGAGAAGGCATGTGCCCTCTCCCACCGCGGAGATCCGGTCTCCATTAGATGGCTTAAGCGCTATGCCATGGACCAGATCCCCCGCGAAGACTACAAGCGTGTGCTTGGAACTGAGATTGTTAAGTCGAATGGCAAGAAGGTAGCGATCGTCGGCGCCGGTCCATCCGGCCTCTCCGCTGCTTACTACCTGGCGTTGATGGGATACAAGGTGACCGTGTTCGAGCAGAACGAAAAACCCGGAGGCATGATGCGCTACGGGATTCCTGAATACCGCATGCCCTACGACGCAATGGATAAAGACATCGACTACATCAAGTCTGTGGGTGT
>CAZQUT010000138.1:1416-3327 GCA_964596555.1 uncultured Thermotogae bacterium | reverse complement strand
CATCTTCCCGGCCGTAGACGGTGTCATTCCGGGAACGGGAGCGGTGATCGGTGCACTGTCCTACATGGTCGATCGCCAACCGGACGCGATCATCGGCAAGCCCTCGCCGTACATCGTGAAGATCGCCCTGGATCGACTTGGGCTCTCGGGCAGCGACTGCGCCATTGTCGGCGATATGGATACCGACATGCTCGCCGGGCAAGGGATGGCGATGACGACGATCTTTGTACGCTCGGGAGCGATGACTGAGGAGAAGCTGGCGTCACTTGGTGTGACCCCAGCTTTCGCGTTTGATTCAGTAATCGATATCTTGGCAGCAAAGGAGCATTGAAATGAGCAAGGAGTCATATATCGAGGCATTGCGGGACGGGATTGCCAAGCTGCGCGTCGCGGGAAAGCAGGTGACGCTGGTGCATCACAACGACGCTGATGGCCTTACGGCAGGAGGAATCCTGGAGACGGCACTCACCCGCGATGGGTTCAAGGTAGAACGGATTGCGCTGGAACGGATTCATCCACCGATTGTGGAACGGATTCATGACCGCGCCGCTGGACATCCGGTGGTATACACTGACCTCGCGGGAAGAGCAGCTCCGGTAATCTGCAAGCTAAACCGCGACCGCTCGTTCACCCTGATCCTCGATCACCATCCCGCTGAGGAATCGACATCGAACAAGGTGTTGAATCTGTCCACTGAGCGCTTCGGCCTCTCCGGCGAGGACGAGATCTCTGCCGCAACCGCCGCGACGATCTTCGCCACCGTACTCGATGAGAAGAACGTCGATCTGCGCTATCTGGGAGTGATCGGGGCGATAGGAGATTCGCACGATCGTAGCGGCAAGCTCATCGCCTACAACCGTGAGGCGCTGATGGACGCCGTTAAGCGGGGAGACATCAAGATCATCTCCAAGCAAGACGGCAAGGAAGAGTATGTCTTGACAAAGTTTGGAGGCGATATCCCACTCACACCGTTCTCTAAATCCCTTACGGTCCTCGGCGCAGCCGGATACACCGTGGAAGGTCCGGAGGTAGGGATTCGTGCCTGCTTCGAAGGGCCCAGCCCGGAGTACGACAAGAAGCTGGCGGAACTGAGCTCCCTCAAGGAAGAGCGATTCTCCCGTGAGCTTACGCGGCTGAAGAATGGAGGCCTGCGCGTGACGCCCCACAATCAATGGTTCATTGTCGGGGACGGTTTCTCCCCGATGGGTGTGAAGATCATCGGCGAGTTCTGCATGGACATCCGCGATGAGGACTTCATGAATCCCACTAAGTACATCGCCGGGTTCCAAGACATGCCGACCGAGATCCCCGGTCTAGGTACGTTCGAGTGGGATCTGGCCAAGGTATCGATGCGCATTCCAACGCCGCTTGGGCAGAGGATCATCGACGGTGATATGCCCGGTCTCGATTGGCTCCTCCCCGAAGCTGCATTACGGGTCGGCGGAACCATCGATGCCTGCCACGGCTATGCAGCCGCCGCGCTCGTGCCGCATGGACGCGAGGAGGAACTGATCAACTTGATGGACAAACTTCTTGCACAGAAAGGATTATGAGAAAGCATGCTTTCTCCTTGCTTCTTGTTTGCCTTGTCGCGATCGGGTTTGCTTGTCCGGTCGCGCGGGGCGACGCCCTGCATGATCAGATCTCCATCCATTCTGATAACGATTTGCACGCAGGGAACGGGGTCACATCCGGAAGTGGCTCTGTCGACGATCCATACATAATCGACAATTGGTCTATCAAAGTGAGCTCAGGTGCTGGAATCGAGGTAAAGAACACATCAGCCTACTTAATCATCCGTAACTGCACCATAGTTGGAAAGGGTCGTACGGTAATCGGCATTATTGTTAGCCGAGCGTCACACGTAGAGGTAAACAACTGCAAGCTCACCGATCTTGCTAAAGGGATCTT
>CAZQUT010000138.1:0-1316 GCA_964596555.1 uncultured Thermotogae bacterium | reverse complement strand
TATGTCAAGGGCATGGAGCACGGCGTGTTCCTGTGGGACAGCTTTGACTGTTCTATCACTGAGAATACCATCCAAGATTGTGGGCTGGGTCTCGCTGTCGTCCATACATCGGAGGGGAATCTCATCTTTCACAACGCATTCCTCAACAACGATCGTCCAGTAACCTGCGATGAGATTGGAAACTTGTGGGACGGCGGCTATCCCACGGGCGGGAACTTCTGGGAAGGAGATCCCGCGTCTGATCTGTTCTCTGGAGAGAATCAAGACCAAGTTGGCGCAGATGGGATATCTGATACTTCGAGAGATATTCCATTCAATAACGTGGATCGCTACCCGTTGATGGAGCAGCCTGTAGCGGGAAATGAGACATAACTCCAGATTACGATATTCAGGGAGGTCACTTTGAAACGTATACTGATTGCGTTAGTGCTTGTTGTTATTATCGGGCTGGTAGGACTTGGCCGGGAGAAGATCATCATCGGACATCGCGGTGCGGCGGGATACCTTCCCGAGGAGACACTCGCCGGATACGCATTCGGCTACGCGCTGGGCGCCAATTATCTGGAGCCTGACCTGGTAATGACCAAAGACGCTCAGTTCATCTGTTTGCATGACATCTATCTTGAGCCAACGACCGATGTGGAACAGCTCTTCCCCGATCTGCATCGCGCTGATGGTCACTGGTACGCCGCCGATTTCACCTTGGCCGAGGTCAAGACTCTGTCCGTACACGAGCGTTGCAAGTCGAACGGAGATCCGTATTTTCCGAATCGTTTTCCGGTCGGTACATCACGCTTTCAGGTGCCCACGTTCGCAGAGATGATCGAGCTTGTGCAGGGATTGAACACGAGTACCGGCCGCAATGTGGGAATCTATCCCGAGCTCAAGCGCCCGGCCTGGCACGCGGAGCAAGGGCTCCCCATGGAACAGGCGTTGATCGACATCCTGGATCGCTATGGCTACATGGCAGCAAATGCGAAGGTGTACGTCCAGTGCTTCGAACCCGATTCCTTGAAGAAGCTGCGAGAGTTGGGTGCAAAGATCCCACTCATTCAATTGGTCAGCGCCAGTTGGGCCTACGCGAGCATGTGGACAGAGGAGGGACTGGATGCTATTGCCTCATACGCCAATGGGATTGGCCCGTCGAAGACGATTATCGAGAATAACCCAGCATACGTGGAATGGGCTCATGCGCGCGGGCTCGTGGTGCATCCGTATACCTTCCGCAAGGACCAACTCCCCGGGAAGTACCCCACCCTAGATGCTGAACTCAGTCAATTCTACTTCACTTACAACGTCGATGGCGTATTCACCGA
>CAZQUT010000137.1:0-3345 GCA_964596555.1 uncultured Thermotogae bacterium | reverse complement strand
TGGAGAGAAGCTTCTCACCATTCACAGACAGCGTTACTGCATGTTCGACGACGAGGAGATCTGTGACGGCCTTCAGTCGTTTGTCAGACAAATGTTGTATCAACCATTTCGTTTTGTATCCAAAGTCAAGAAATGTGTGGCCGCGAGGAGGACCTTGCGGCCACACACGTATGCCTTCTAAGCCTTCTTCTCTTCTCGCAGGTACACGACCCAATACAGAGTAGCGACGAAGAACGCGCCACCGACAATGTTCCCCAACGTAACCGGGATCAGGTTCATCACCATGCCTCCGATTGTCAGGTGAGAAAGCTTGTCAGCAAGGCCAGCCGCAGTGACGATCGCCGTCTGCCCCTTCAGCGCCAGTCCCATCGGGATGAAGAACATGTTGGCGACACTATGCTCAAACCCGCTGGCAACAAACGCCATGATCGGGAAGAATATCGCCCACACCTTACCGACAACCGTACGCGCAGAGACGGCCATCCACACGGCCAAGCAGACCAGCCAGTTACACATGATTCCCCGGGCGAACCCCTGCAGGAAGGTAAGATTAACCTTGCTATTGGCGATTGCCAATGCTTTTGCTCCCACGAGCCCACCATCCGTCTTCCACAAACCACTCCAGTACATGAGCAGCACGAGCAAGAGCGAACCGACGAAGTTTGCAAAGTAGACTATTGTCCAGTTACGCAACAGCCTACTCACCCTTACTTGGCGATCGAGGACCGACAGGAATATGAGGTTGTTTCCGGTGAACAGTTCCGCGCCGGCGATAACAACGAGCATCAGGCCCACGCTGAACACTGCTCCCCCGATCAGTTTAGCCATTCCCACACCGAGGAAAGCCGCCATATCGTGCGTTACCATGATTGCCAACTGCGCGCCAAAGCCAATGTACACCCCGGCGAAGATGCCGAGGATTGTCAGTTTCAGTACGCTAGCCTGCGTCTTTGCAACACACACGCTTCGCGTCAGTGTATCAGCGATTGTTGCTGGGTTCTTGCAACTTACTTCCATTGATGAAACCTCCTCACAGATTCGTTTATGCTACGCCTTCTCAAGCTTACAGGCAGCAACCTTCAACTCCGGGATCTTCGCTTTTGGGTCCAGAGCATCGTTGGTTAGCCTGTTTGCTGCTGCCTCGGCAAAGTGGAACGGCACAAATACCGATCCTTCCGCCACCATTTCCGTCACCTTTACCATCGTTACGATCTCACCCCGCCGAGTGCTAACCTTGACCCGACCCTCGTCCTTCAGTCCAAGACGGGCTGCATCATCGGGATGGATCTCCGCATACCCCTCATTTACAAACGCGTTCAGCGCCTCTACCCGACGGCTCATCGTACCGGTGTGATAATGGAACAGGATTCGGCCGGTGGAGAGGATGAATGGATACTCCTCATCTGGAAGCTCCGCAGGTTCGATGAAATCGACGGGATGGAACTTGCCCAACCCGCGGCTGAACTTACCCTTGTGCAGATACACCGTCCCGGGATGATCATCATTCGCGCACGGCCACTGCAAACCATCGGGCACGAGGCGATAATGATGGATCCCACCGTAAATTGGCGTTACGGAGGCGATTTCATCCATGATCTGGGCGGCGTTATCGTAGTGCATGTGATAGCCGAATAGATCGGCAAGCTTGCACACGATCTCCCAGTCGGGGAGCGCCTCTCCTGGTGAATCGACTACGTGACGTAGCAACAGTACTCGGCGCTCGGTGTTGGTGAACGTCCCCTCTGTCTCAGCAAACGACGCTGCAGGAAGAACGACATCAGCAAGCTGTGCGGTCTCGCTAAGGAAGATGTCGCTCACCACAAGGAAATCAAGATTTCTCAACCCTTCCTCCACATGGTTCAGGTTCGGGTCGGAGACCATCGGGTTCTCACCCATGATGATAAGTCCCTTCATGGTTCCCTCTGCCGCTGCATTCATGATCTCTACGACGGTGAGGCCAATCTTGGGCGAAAGCTTCGCCCCCCACGCCTGCTCGAACTTCGCCTGCACCGCAGGGTCTGCTACCTTCTGATAACCAGAGTAGACATTCGGGAGTCCGCCTAGGTCGCATGCCCCCTGCACATTATTCTGCCCGCGCAGTGGATTGACGCCGGTGGATGCCTTCCCGACGTTCCCAGTGATCATTGCCAGGTTGGCCGTTGATAGGACGTTATCGGTCCCGGTGGTGTGCTGGGTGATCCCCATCGAATATATGAGCGACGAGGTTTCCGCGCTAGCATAGATCCGTGCCGCCTCTCGCAGCTCATCTGCGGGGATCCCGCTTATCTCCTCCACCTTTTCTGGAGTGTACTGCTCAATGACCTTCTTAAAATCGTCGAACCCCTCGGTGCGCTCGTTGATGAATTCCTCATCCTGCAAGCCTTCGCTCAAGATGACGTTCATCATCCCATTCATCCACGCGACATCGGTTCCGTTCCTCTGACGGAGCCACAACGTGGCGTCCTTCACCAGGTCGATCTTTCGCGGATCGACGACGATCAGTTTTGCGCCGTGTTGGTGGACTGCCTTGCGGATGAGTGCGCCAATCACCGGGTGGGTCTCGGTGGTGTTCGATCCGGTGACAAGGATACACTTCGCATGCTCCAGCTCGGCGATGGAGTTCGTCATCGCTCCGGAGCCAAACGCCGCGGCAAGGCCAGCGACGGTGGAGGCATGACAGAGACGAGCGCAGTGATCGACATTGTTCGTACCTATAGCAGCGCGAACGAACTTCTGGAACACGTAATTCTCCTCGTTTGTGCACTTGGCCGATGCCAATCCAGCGATCGCGTCAGCACCATGCTCCTGTTTGATCTTGAGGAGAGCACTCTGCACTACGGACAGGGCTTCATCCCAAGTCGCGGGTTCGAGTTTGCCATTGCGCCGGATGAGCGGTGTGGTCAGACGATCGTACTTGTCGACGTATGTGTGTCCAAAGCGACCCTTGATGCAGGTAGAGCCGTAGTTAGGCACGGCTTCCGCACCGCGCACTTTCACGATCTTGTTGTCCTTCACCCACATCTCAAGCTGACAGCCAACGCCGCAGTAAGAGCACGTTGTTTGGATCTTCTCCACTTCCCATGATCGCGGTGGGCGCTCGGGGAGCTTCTCGATGATCGCTCCCGTTGGACAGAGCTGCACACACTCGCCGCAGCCGTCACACTCTGATGTCGCCCAATCACCCAAGCCAGCAGTGACGATCGTCTCCAGACCACGGTTGGCAAAACTGAGTACGCCTTTTCCTTGTACTTCTTCACACCCTTTGATGCAGCGGGCGCAGACGATGCACTTGGAAGGATCGTAAACAAGAACTGGAGAGGAAGTGTCCGGCTCTGGCAGGATCCT
>CAZQUT010000136.1:0-3353 GCA_964596555.1 uncultured Thermotogae bacterium | reverse complement strand
AGCCTCGCAAGGCTATCAATGTCAGGTCTATTGTTGCCATCGGCCTTGTCGTTGCAGTTCTGGCCGTGGTGATTATTGGGGTAACGCTGCTTGATTCGCCGGCACAGGAGAGATTGCGTCGACTCGACGAACGGCGGGTGGACGACTTGCGTTCGATCTCTGCAGAGGTGGATTTCTACTGGACACGGGTGGGAACACTCCCGTCTTCGCTGGAAGATCTTTCGAGCGAGCCAGGCGTTTTCCTGGAGCTGTACGACCCTGAAACTGATCAGCCCTATGAATACTGGGTACTCGACAGCAACACCTACGAGCTGTGTGCGGAGTTTGCACGCGATACCGCAGACGAACAAGGTCGCCCGTATAGAGACTACTGGTCCCACGGCCAAGGGCGGCACTGCTTCGAGCTAAAAGCGCAGGCCGTCGAGCGACCGTTGGAGCGATAGGGCGGCCCCGCTCGATTTCCAACCAGATCAAACAGGCGTTTACCTTTGCTCCAGACGAGCATGAGCTTTGGTCGGACAAGCCAGGAGTTATATGGGGACCGCCCAACCACGGCACACAAAGAGGCCGTTCAACCACGGAACAAAGCAGCTGGCTATGGCCAACTCATTTGAAGGAGGGTTTTCATGCAGGCTCAGACGGGGGGGATTCCTTGGTGGGCAGTGCTCACTGTTTGGGGTGTGGTGAACGCTGTTAACATCCTGCAAGCAGCAGGGTTCCTCTCACGCGTGAGTACGGGAAGCATGACGGTCAACCACCTCCTGGGCCGCGTGATCATCGGCCTTGCAATCCCGTCGATGGTGGCCCTGATCGCATTCGTCCGTGCGGCAGCTGGATGGCGGCACTGGATCGGCCCAGGTGTCTTTCTGGCGTTCCTGGCACTGATGATCGTCGTGGACTACGTATGGCCGGTTGAGTTTCGTTCGCCCATAAGGTACGGCATCCTCGTGCCGTATCTCGTGCTTTTCTTTGGCGCAATCCTCCTTATGGGGCTACCCATGTTCCGCATCAACCGCCTGCTGTGGCTCGTCACTGTAGCGACTACCGTGTTGCTACTGGACTCGACGGGCCTTGCGATATTCAAGGGCGTCGGGTGAGGGAGCGGACTCAGGTTGCAGCGAAACCCTTCGATCAGTCGCATAGCGAGTCGAGACTGAGCAAAGGTCAACAGACAAGATCTGCCCTCCCCCCGCAGATGACGAGTGACTCAACGTGTCCTTCCTGTTATCAATGAATTCATGCGCACATGGATTTGACTTTGCAATGGTCAATCCGTAGACTAATGTGCGACAATATCCATGTCACTATGCGGAAAGAAAAGGAAGTAAGAGGAATGACAAAGGGTCTTCGGGATGGTTCGCACACGGTAGCGATAGCTTGCATCCGTGCGCACTAATCATGGTTGGTGCGCAAATGAGAAAGGACGATAGTCATGGCTAAACCAAGGGTGTTTGTCAGTTCGACTTACTACGACCTGAAACACATCCGCGCCTCGATCGAGATCTTCATTGAGTCGCTCGGATATGATGCAATTCTTTCAGAGAAAGGAGATATCTCTTACTCCCCCGATCAACCTCTTGATGAGTCCTGCTATCGGGAAGTACGGAGCGCTGACATTTTTGTCCTCATCATTGGAGGTCGTTACGGCTCGGAAGTATCGGCGGCGGACAAGAAGAAAATGGGCGCGTTCTATGAGCGCTATGACAGCATCACCAGAGAAGAGTACCTCAGCGCCGTTGCTCAAGATATCCCTATCTACATACTTGTCGAGAAGGGCGTGTACGCCGATTACGAGACTTATCTTCGGAACAAGAGCAACAAATCCGTCGACTACGCGCATGTCGATTCTGTCAACGTCTTCCGCCTTATCGAGTTCATCCTCGCGCAACCGCGCAACAACCCGGTTCAGTACTTCGATCGCTACTCGGAAATAGAGTCCTGGCTCAGAGATCAGTGGGCGGGCATGTTTCGCGAGTTCATCAGCAGGATGGCGAGCCAGAGTCAGTTGTCCTCACTGGCATCGCAAGTTGCAGAGCTAGGTGAGGTAAACAGAACGATGAAGACCTATCTGGAGGAAGTTATGTCCAAGATATCTCCCGAGTCATCTGCCAAGCTGATTCAGTCCGAGACGGACCGTCTCGATGAAGTACGAATGCAGTCTGAGATTCAGGACAACCAAATTATTCGGGAGCTGCACAAACTTTATGAGGTGCCATTAGATACCATATACAAAGCGCTGATTGAATCAAAGACAGTTCAAGAGTTCATAGAGACAGCGGCAGCCGCCCAAGGGGAGGGCCGGATTCGCCTCGATCCGAATGAGATCATGCAATGGAACAAAATTGAAAAGGGACTGAGCGGAGCTCGGGAAGCGCTCGATCTCCCGCCACTTCTGCCCTTCAAACCACGCAAGAAGGCGAAGGCATAGAACCAACTGTGAGCCGTAGGATCTCGGAGAATGGGGCACCAACAAGCGGATCGAACGCGACTCCGGTAAGGCCGCCGTTCACGGCGGCCTTACCGGAGCGGTTCATCAGAGGCGTTAGCCGTATCTAACCTAGGTGGCGTATGGAACCGATCCAGACTAGACAACTGGAACAGAACATCGACTCGGTCAAGGTAGCGTTCGAAGACACGGGAGAGGTGCTTTCACTCACTACACGGCCCGGCAGCGTGAATCACTTCTTCGAGCGGTTTGTCGTTGGGGAGAACGAAGTCCAGCTGAGGTTGGACTGGTCTAATCTCGACGCCAATGGTCAGCCTACCCTTGACGCCGACTTCATAGACCGCGACACCGGCAAGCATCGCGCCCTCCGGGGAAATCGCAGATTGGCGCACCACACGAAATCGTCGCCGGGCGAGCGACGGTTCTACGAGTGGGAGTTCGAAGGCCTGAGCATGCGGTTCAGCGTAGCGGTTGCCTGGCTTGCTTCTACGCAGATCAGTGTGCACTCGAGTGTCTCCTGCACAGCCGAAGTCATTCGCGCGACGGATCGACCTCCTAAGCACGGCCAATGAGCGCCTCTCCGTTCCCTTTTCCCTCACATCTTTCTGGCCACAGACCACTTGCTTCTCTCAGACTTGCCCGAATCGCGTCTAATCCGTAGACTGCCTTGCGACAGTATTCATGTCAATATGCGGAAAGAAAAGGAAGTAAGAGGAGTGACAAAGGCCCTTCGGGATGGTCAGCGTACGGTTGCGGTAGCTTACACCTGCGCATGCTAATCATTGTTAGCGCAGGGATACCGATGAGAGAAATTGAGGGCATCGAGCGCTGGCGCTGGGGTCAGACCTTCATTCCGCAGAAGTCTTTCGCTTGACGCTCGATGGCGTTGCCAAGGCCTCCAAGAAGT
>CAZQUT010000135.1:0-3392 GCA_964596555.1 uncultured Thermotogae bacterium | reverse complement strand
TTGGGGACATCATCTCCGACCTCGCTGCACAGCTCGTCGGAGGGCTAGGCTTCGCCGCGTCGGGAAACATCGGTGATGACTATGCTGTATTCGAGCCGACGCACGGCTCCGCTCCCAAGTACGCGGGCCAGAACAAGGTTAACCCCACCGCGACAATCCGCGCAGCGAAGATGATGCTTGACTATCTCGGCGAGAAAGAAAAAGCAGAACGCATTGAGAACGCTGTCGCGCAGGTAATCGCTGAAGGGAAGGTCTGCACCTACGACATGGGCGGATCGTCGTCCACGACGGAAATGGCGGAAGCGATCGCCGTAGCGACATAGGAGGGACACATGGACTCGATCAGCCGCAAATTGGCCCGTTTCGCGCTCTCCCTCCGCTACGATGACATACCAGAGCCGGCTCGTAAGGAGGCAAAGCGCTTCCTGCTAGACAGCATCGGTTGTGCCCTCGCCGCTCTCGATCACGACGACATGCGGCAGGCGTATAGCTACGTCGAGCAGCTCGGCGGAAGCGACCAGGCGACGATCATCGGCCACGGAACGAAGACGAACGCTCCCAACGCCGCGCTGATGAACGCCCTCCTTGTGCGAGCAATGGACTACAATGATATCTACTGGAAGCAGGACCCGTCCCATCCATCGGACATCATTCCCGCTGCCCTCGCCACGGGGGAGATGCACGGTGTAAGCGGTAAGGACTTGATCGTGGGGATTGTCATCGCCTACGAACTGGAGATGCGGATGTGCCTCGCTGCCGATCCCGGAGTACGCGAGGTCGGTTGGCACCATGCCTCGCTCACTCAGTTCGTCAGCCCGCTCGTCGCTGGCAGGATGCTTAACCTTAACGAGGATCAGCTTGTCGCGGCGGTGGGAATCAGCGGATCGAGCCACTTCACCCTCGGGGGAGTCGTCGCCGGTCACCTAACCAACATGAAGAACACCGCCGATCCCATGGCCACCGAGGCCGGTGTCCGTGCGGCGCTCCTAGCAGCGACTGGCTACACAGGGTCTGCTGAGCTGTTCGAAGGGAAAGAAGGCGTCTTCGAGGTAATCGGAAATGTAACCTGGGACCCTCAGAAGATGCTCTCTGGCCTGGGGAAGGAGTTCATGATCACCGAGTGTGGATACAAGGCGTTCCCCACCGAGGCCCTTACCCACCAGCCGATCACCGCGGCCCTGGAAGCCATGGCGGAAAACAAGATCGATCCGCACAACGTGAAGGAGGTTGCCGTTAGAACCACCACGCGCGGTGCGGACATCCTTTCCGATGCAAGCAAGTACCAGCCGACAACCAAAGAGACGGCCGATCATTCTCTTCCCTACTGCATCGCCGTCGCAATCGCCAAGGGAAACGTATTGCCATCCGACTTCGAGGAAGAGGCGCTGAAGGATCCGTTTGTCTGGGACCTTCTGCCGAAGATTGTAGTCGTCGCCGACCCAGAGATCGACGCCCTCTTTCCCAAGGTGAAGCGGGCGATTGTCAGCATCACCACCGCCGATGGCGAGACCTACAGCAAGCAGGAGGACCACGCCAAGGGGCGTGCTGAGCGACCGTTGAGCGATGCAGAGCTGATCGACAAATTCACCGCCAACGCCGGACACGCACTGAGCGACGATCACCTCAAGCGCGTGGTTGAAGAAACGCTCAACGTCGAGCGGGATGCCAGCATTACCGACTACATGGCCCTGTTGAAGCGCGACCGCTAGCATGAAGACAGAGTACGCGATCCCACACTATGAAGTTACCGCTGGCATAGTGTGGGATCGTTCTTCTTCGTCGCACGCGCGTGTTCTAATCACTCAGCGACGCCCAGATGACGCACACGGCGGGCTGTGGGAGTTCCCCGGCGGCAAGCAAGAATCAGGAGAATCGCTAGAAGAGTGCCTGGCGCGCGAGCTGGTAGAAGAGCTGGGGATCGAAGTGGTAGTGCAAGAAGCGTTCATCACCGTAGAACACGACTACTCAGATTTTCGCATTACCCTACACACGTTCCACTGCCAGATCGTGAGCGGCAAACCAAAGACGATCGCTTGTGAGGAATTCCAGTGGGTAACAATCGATGAGCTAAGCAAGTACAGCTTCTCAGCTGCCGATGAACAGATCGTCGACGAGCTACAGAGGGCGGATCGGCAGACCGACTAAGGTTCCGTCACCTGTCTTTCCTGGAAGTGGATCTCAAGGCACGAGTGTCTCTTTGGGTAATAGACTTCGAGTTTGAGCTCGTATTCGTTCAGCAATTTCTACGGCCTCGCGTGCTTCAGTTAAGGATATGGGTTCATAATCACCGGGATAGCGTGTCACCGTTGCATAGGACGTCAGCCTGCGTTGTTTCTCTACTGAGATACCAATAGCAACGCCATGGGGAAGAAGAGCCGCCAACTCCCCAATGTCGTGGATCTTGGGAAAGTCAATACTATCGAGGACCAAGAGCGCTTTCAGGTATTTCTCCGCACACTGCTGTGCGTGAAAGGCGACCGCATCAGTCGGGCAGTTTTGGCCCGCTTCCAAAGCGATAACAGCGATTTTCAGGTCGCTTTCCGCTTTATCGATTCACCCACGGACAACAGTCAATACGTGCTCATTGACGGGCATACAACACCATCCCTTCACGATCCGCTGGCCGCTCGATCGTACCGGGAACTCCTTTCCGCCACTCGAAATTCTCGGGGGTAGTAACGATGATGTCCTTTGCCACCCGGATATCCTGTAGAGCGACCCCGATTTGCACCGCTTTTTCGCGTCGAGAACCTCTTACCGGCATTACAACCAGTAGATCAACATCGCTATCAGGGCTAGCTTCCCCGCGAGCGTGAGATCCGAATAAGATGACCTTTTCCGGATGAAATCGCTCAACGATGAGCTCAACCATCTTCTTAATCTCTTCTTGCCGCGTCTCTCTCATTCTTAGCTTGGTCATCGCTCACCTCAAGATCATCACGTCACACTGGTGTCTCTCTTCACGCATCTTAGAATACAGTATCGAGACAGCGTTAGCCAAGCGGAAAGGCAAGAAAGGAACCTCATACCGTGCCTTGCCTTTTTTCGTAGCACGCGAAAACACGCGGTAGATTCCGAGTCAAGAACCAAGACGCGATCCCATTCCCTGTGAGAACACGAAGAGTAGTTTTCACCGATCCGTGAAATATCCCGGGATAGCGAAATGTCCACACAAGTGGACTGACTGCGAATCGAGCTGCTTATTGGTCAGCAGATGGCTGCGGGCGCTGAGAAGGTTATCGGAGCTGACTTGGACTTGCCGACGCGGGAAGCGCAGTGCAAGGAGCGAATCAGACAGATGAGACTTGTCTCTACCAGAATCAGTACGACGCAGACAGCGATGGCATCCTCAACTGTGAGGATGCTGATTGGGTAGCACCGATGGACGGAAC
>CAZQUT010000134.1:0-3408 GCA_964596555.1 uncultured Thermotogae bacterium | reverse complement strand
AAGAATATCGCCTTTGCCCTTCCCTGCCCACACTAAACCCTGAAGCGCCTGTTTTATTACTACCTCGATAGCTACAATCAAAGGTGGTGATAGAATGACTGTGCTAGTAGGCGCAATATCAGAAACTTGCGAAGTCGCCATAGCATCAGACTCGCTGCAATGGAGTGAATCGGGCAATTCTTCGGGCGGTCTGTGGAAAACGCTACGAATCAATGATCGCTGTGCAGTAGGATTCTCAGGGAACGGAACGTATGGAGGGCAGGTAGCGGCCATTTTGATGGGGAAGCCAGAATGGGCAGAGGAGGCTGGAGAGGTTGATCTTCTAAAGCGAATTGAGGAAGCTGGCATCCAACGGGATCAATGGTCTTGTGCCGGGGTTCGCACCAACCTAAACACGATCCTGTTTGATCTTGCGAAGACGGTGAAGGGGCGGACTGGCAAGCTGCCCGATGTGAATGTGGTATTCGTCGGGAAAGACAACAGGAAAGCCTATCTGAGTCAATGGTTCCCCCATGTTGAAGCCGAACGTCTCTGGGGAATTCTGCACGTTACTGGAACAAGCTTTGTGGAAGCCCAGTTGATGGCGTTCGGTCCCGAGGAGATTGAGGGTCCAAAAGCACTCATCAAGGACATTTCGTTGACTTTTATGAATCGCGTGCTCACCATTTGCAAGCTATATGCCGGGAGATTCCCTGAGAAGGTCAACCGAGAGTTCTGGATTCGAGAGGACTGCTCTTCTTTCGTGCGGAGTCCGCTAGGCGTTGGCAGTACCAAATCAATCAACTAGGGAACGAAGAGGGTCACGAAGAGGGTCAGGCCTACACTTGACACTTAATGTTGTGCGGCAAGCTATTTTCCAGAGCCTGGAGTTCTTGGTCCCAGGTTAACCGGGAACAAAAGGCTCAGCTCTCCATTCTTGGTCTTTCTGTACCTCAGTGGCTCGTTCCGCGATGAGACTCGCGGTGGAACCTCTGCACCACTCTTGTGGCCGTTTCGTGCTAGGTTGGGAGAAGGCAAGCGAACCATGCCAACCCTGAAAGGAACTGCGATCGCCTAAACGAACTCGATCAGTAACCCTGGAGACTCTTTAGCCCATGCCAGACTTCAGGCTAGAGTCCGTAAAACGGCAAGGCGCTTCGAGAGCTTCTCCGAGAACACTTCGATGACGCTTCGCAGCATCACCAACGCCGCTTGAACCTGCGCCACAACAATGTCGCGACTCATCCTGTTCCCGTCTTGGATCGAGAGTTTTGTCACCGGCGCAGGCGCAAATTCAGACAGTTCGAAGCCTCAAGTTTCCCAAAGCGTTCGGATGGGCACAGCGTAGAATCCATCACCAAAGCTGGCGCTCATCTCCCCGTCGTACAGCACGATGCCTGTGGTGAAGCGTTTCCCCAATGCCTGCCTCAGCTTTCGTAGGTCACATCGGCCAATTGCAAGGTTAGGTGCCGGCTATTTGAAAGGTTACGCATCGACACCCGCGCGGTTATCTCGACAGATACATCCCAGGTATAATCGCGATATGGATATCACCGATAACGACGAGCTGCGGGAGAAGCTTGGCAAACTGGGAGCAACAAGGCTGGCGAATGCGCTGGCCTACGTTTCCTCGCGGACGGAAGGGGGCACCGAATACGTGGAGGCATTGCTCCTTACTCCGGAGGAGGCCGCGAAGCGGTTCAAGTCTAAGTTAGCCGGCCTGAAACGAAGGCGGAAGTACATCGACTGGCGTGCCGCCCCCGATTTTGCCCGCGAGCTTGAACTGATCCTCGCTACCCTGCGTGAAGGTGTGAATGACCCGAAGACCGGGTTGGGACTTGTAGGAGATTTCTTTGCCTGTGATGGTGCAATCTTCGAACGGAGTGACGACTCAAGCGGTTCAATCGGCGACGTTTTCCGCTACGACGCACGAAACCTGTTTGTCGCCTACGCATCCAGATGCACGGACAAGAGCTTTGTCAGCGACCTACTTTTGCGGCTCTATGAGCATGACGACTACGGGGTGAGGACCGAGCTTGTGGCAAAGACTTCGGAGTTCTTGCCTCCAAAGGAGATGCGTGCCCTCGCCTCTGAGTTCTGGGAGCGGGCAAAGGGTGAACCGCCGGACTCCTATGAGGCGGGCAAGTGGTGGATCGGTGTGCAATCTCTCGCTCGCCAGTTGGAAGACCCAGGCCTGTTTGAGAATGCGAAGCTTACCGCGAACCCCGAGCTTTCTTCTCCGACGTGTATAAAGATTGCGGAAGTGTACCTGGAGAACGACGACCCCGAGATGGCGCTGTTCTGGATGGAACGGATCTCTCCCACGGATCGATTCCGCGCCGATGCGCAGGATCAGCTCCTCTATTCGATTTACGAGCGACTTGGGGATCGCGAGAGGATGGCAGAGACAGCGTGGCGTATGTTCCGCGACTGCCGTAGTCGCAGTACACTGGACATGCTCCTGCAGGCCCTCGGAGAATCCGAGCGGGAGCGGGTGATCAAGGAGCAAGTGGAACCGATCATGCAAAGCGCGACTCTGTCCTACGGCGATGCGGCCTTTCTGGTGGACATGGGCCGGCTGGATGACGCCTCAGAGTACCTCTTTCGGTATCACGATCAGCTAGACGGCAGCCTTTATCAGTTCCTCCTCCCACTGGCAAAGGCGCTAGAGGAAGGAGAGCGGTTCCTTGGGGCAACTCTGGTCTACCGCGAGTTGCTTGAATCGATCCTCGATCGCGCTCAGTCGCGCTACTACCACCACGGGGTTCGCTACCTCAAGAAGTTAGACGTGCTCTCTCCTTCAGTGAAAGATTGGCGCGGTTTCCCTCCCCACGAGGATTACAAGGAGAGCCTCCTTGAGGTCCACGGCCGCAAGCGGAGCTTCTGGTCGAAGTATGGTCTGTAATTCGTGCAGGAAGTGAGGATTTCCCGCCAGGCTCCATAGGAGAAGGTGAGAAAGGGAGACACGGAGAAAGAGACTCTGTCTCTCCGTGCCCCTCTTCCTTCCAGCGGTGCAGCTTCCTACGAATGTAGGTCCCTACGAATGTAAGTTTCGCGCCGCGATGAACGACAGCCCAGCCTTGGTAAGAGCGGCCGCGGTGCGATTCACTGCATCGTGCTTGTCCAGGTAGTTGCGCTCCAGGTAAGGCATAAGCCCCTGCTCCTCGATCTGCTCTTTCGGTAGGAAGTACTCGAGGATGTCGGATGGGTGTTCGCGGGTTGCATCGATCTCTGGACCGGCTCCCTCGTGCTTGGCGGAGATGTTTGCCACATGGTCAGCAAGCTGCACGAGCTCTTCGGTACGATCGTAGGGCTGGATAACGATCGACTTGTACGTCTCCGTGATGTGGTGTTCGAAGCGAACGACGTCCTCGAACCCGAGTGCCTTACGCATCGGCGCGGTTGCCTCGATCGTCTCATTGTTCACCG
>CAZQUT010000133.1:1716-3423 GCA_964596555.1 uncultured Thermotogae bacterium | reverse complement strand
AATCCAGCCGGCCCGGCACCGATAACGATAAGATCCGTATTCATATTGTTTTCCATAATATCAGAGATTATAAGGCCGATTTACTGGAGGTCAAAGTCCTCGATCACGAACGTACCCTTAGCCTTTTCCATAATCTTCTTCACCTGTAGGCGTGCCTTGTCGAGAGAGGTCTTGATCGCCGAGGCAAGCGTGATCCCCTCCTCAAAGAGAGCAAGCGCCTCGTCGAGTGGGACATCTTCCTGTCCTAGGCGCTTGGTTATCACTTCCAGCCGGTTGAGGCTTTCATCGATCTTCATCCGTCTTCACCTCCTGAACCTTAGATAGGATTGTGCCACGTAGCAGGCGTGTTTCAATGCTCATTCCTGGCGATAGGTTAGATGCATCCCGCAGCGGTTCCTTCTCTCCAGAGACGTGTGTGATAGAATACCCACGGCGCAGGGGAAGGCGCGGATCAGACAGTTGCAACAGCCCTTGTGCGTGATCGAGTGTCTGTATCCGCCTGTCCATCGCCTGTTGCATCTCGCGCAGGAGCCCCTGAAGGTGTATATCGAGCCGCTGAGAGAGGGCATCAATCTTGCGGCCAGGAAGGCGGAAGACGTATTCGTGCAGGCGGGAATTCATCCTCTCCTCTCGGCGATCGATGTTCGCGCGGACGCGACGCAGGTTTTGCACAACGAAAGTCTTCAGTTGGCGGTGGAGGTCTTCTTGGTCTGGGAAAGCGATTTCCGCTGCGGCTGATGGGGTGGGGGCACGCTTATCGGCGACGAAATCGGAGATCGTAAAGTCGATCTCGTGGCCCACGGCGGAAATTACCGGGATCTTGCACGCATAGATCGCTCGGGCTACGTCTTCGACATTAAATACATTGAGATCCTCGATCGAGCCACCGCCGCGGCCGACGATTAAGAGATCGAGCGCGGTGTGCGATGCGCTGAATTGTTCAGCATTATGAATGGCGGAGACGATCTCAGCCGCCGCAGCATCTCCCTGAACCGAGCTTGGGAAAACGTAGATCTGCGCAAGAGGGAAACGTCTGCCGGTGACGGAGATGATGTCACGGATTGCCGCCCCGGTAGGAGATGTTACAACACCGATGTGCAGGGGATAGAGCGGGAGCGGCTGCTTGTGATCCTCGCTAAACAATCCCTCTTTCTGAAGCTTCCTCTTTAGCTGTTCGAAAGCGAGCTGCAGCGCTCCCAACCCCGCTGGCTGCACGAGTGAGGCGATGAACTGGTAGCGACCACGAGGCTCATACAGGGTAGTTCTTCCGTAGGCGAGAATTTCCATTCCCTCCTCCAGTGGCTGCGTGGGAGCAGGGAGGAATGGTGAAGCAGACTTGAACCGAACAGCGGAGATCTCCGCCTTATCGTCCTTCAGCGTGAAGTAAGTATGCCCCGACGCGGCGCGCTTGAGGTTTGATACCTCACCCCGCAACCACACCGAGCCAAGGCTGTCCTCAAGCATCTGGCGCGCAACCTTATTGATCTCAGATACGGTATACACGTGCTGTTCTTCCACAAGACTAAGAGTGTAACTTCCATTACACAGAAATGAAAACCGGCCTACTGATCCACGCAAGCCAATGAGACCAGCTTTACCAAGGAAGATTTGGGGCTAGGCCATCGTGTTGTTGTCCCTCAAGGAGACCGGAATACCAGGAGGAAACGTCTTCTTCAGTCCTTTCAGTTTCTCACGGAATTCTCCAGT
>CAZQUT010000133.1:0-1616 GCA_964596555.1 uncultured Thermotogae bacterium | reverse complement strand
CTTGGTGGAAGCAGCAGGCAAAGCCCTTCTCCGCGAGATGCTGAAGGTAATTGTGAAGACATGCTGCCTGCGAACTTGCTTATCTCCCTGGCGTAAGTATATACTTCGTCTTGATATTTAGAAATTAGGAACGATATCACTTATGGGGGAGAATATATGAACATTGTTACGGTCGTTTTCTCCACTGCTGGAGGGCTCGCCCTCTTCCTCTACGGATTGCGCACCCTCAGTGACGCGCTTAAGCGGGCCGTTGGTGAACGGATGCGCGAGCTCCTGGAGCGGCTCACTGGCAAGGCCTATCGCGGTGCAATCGTGGGAGCACTGACCTCGGGGATCCTGCAATCGAGCAGCATGACGATGGTCCTTCTAATTGGTTTGATCAACGCCGGGGCATTGACGCTCACGCAAGGGATCGGGGTGATGCTAGGTTCGGAGATTGGAACAACGCTCACCGCTCAGCTAATCGCGTTCAAGATTGGGCACTTCTACCTTCCGGTGATCGCGATTGGGTTCATCTTGGCGGAGGTCTTTCGCGGGAAGAAAGCAGGGGATGTGGGCCGAATCATCCTCGGGTTTGGCATCCTCTTCTTGGGAATGGACGTGATATCGAGCGGACTGCGGGGGCTTTCCGAAGCTCCGAGTGTTCTTCAACTTCTTCGTTCCTGCGGATCAAACGTCGTATTGGGGGTGGTCGTCGGGGCAGGGGTAACAGCGATCATCCAGAGTTCCTCGGCGATGACCGTGATGGTGATCGCCATGGGGAGCGCGGGGATCATCACTCTCCCTGCGGCGATCGCTCTCATCCTGGGAGCGAACATCGGGACGACTATCACCGGAATGATCGCCTCGATTGGCTCCTCCCTCTCCTCGCGGCGGTTGGCGGTCGCCCAGGTACTCGTGAACGTCCTTGGGGTTGCTGCCTTCCTTCCATTTGTCCTTCCCTATTCGCATCTAGTTGCGACGACGGCCACCAGCCTCACACGGCAGATCGCGAATGCGCATAGTTTCTTCAATGTCACGGTAACGCTCATCATGTTGCCGCTGGTGGGTGGTCTTGTCTGGCTGACGAAGCGTCTCATCCCGGGCAGAGAGACCACTATCGATACCGCACCGCAATTCCTCGGCGATGAATTCCTGAACGCGCCGGCGGTTGCCCTGGAGCAAGCACGGAAGGAGCTATTCCGTATGGGAGAGCTGACAAGCGCGATGCTTCACTCCTGTCGTGAGGCGCTCCTGACGGGAGAGAGGGGAGAAGTGGAAACAGTGCTTGAGACCGAAGAAACAATCGATGTCCTCGATCGAACGATTGGCAGTTTCCTTGATCGGATTGATGCAAGCGAACTCTCATTGTTCGATGCAAAGCGCATGCACGTGCTGAAGCATGTCTCAGGCGACATTGAGCGAGTTGGGGATCATGCGGTAAACATCGCCGAGCGGGCCGAAATGGCGCTGAAGCAAGGCTTTGTCTTCTCCCAGGAAGCAAGACGCGACCTTTCCGATATGTTCGATAAGGCTGTCCGTCTCTATCGCCTCTCCCTGTGCATGCTTGAGAGTGAGGATAGCGCATTGGCTGAGGAGGCGTTCGAGTTGGAGAAGGAGGTCGATCGCCTCGAGAT
>CAZQUT010000132.1:2330-3460 GCA_964596555.1 uncultured Thermotogae bacterium | reverse complement strand
TATTGTCGATCCAGAATTGAGTTGCCGCACCGATTGTTCCATCAAGAACTTGCTCTTCGTGCGTTTCCAGGTCGTACAGGATGACTACTGGGATATCGTTGTTCTCTCCTGTAGCTCCAATGTAAGAAAGGAGCGATCCATCCATCGAAAAAGCGGGGACAAGGCCGCGATCGGACACCCTGTACGCGCTATCCTCATCCCGATCGATGAGGTACAGCGGTGGTTCTTCGTTATTGTCCTCCATCTGCGGAGTTATGAGCGCTTGCTCGTACAACGACAGGGCAATGTAGTCACCACTGGGTCCTACATCCCACACGAAGGCAGCAGGCAGAATGAACAGCACGTCCTCCATCTCCTGAGAGAGGAAGAACGAACCGATCTCTTCTGTCGCGTCTGTCATAACGTCGTAGGATGATACGTGTGCGAGCTTCAACGATCCCTCGGCTGTCTGGGAGATGGTAATGAGCGTTCCATCCCAGCCCAGACGTCTGTAGCTGATAACATCGTCCTTGAGCACTGCATGCTCTTCCTGCGAGGGATCGTACAACATCAATTGGGGAAGATCCCTATCGTCCTTGAGGTCAAGGTAGGTGATACTCCCCTCCGAGGTGAACTGTGGAGCGAGGATGATCTCCTCCGAGCGGAAGAGCCTCACAGGTTGGGAATCCGACTGTACTCCGGAAATCAACACGTTCCACGCGATCGGCTGTCCAAGCTCATCCTGTTCCGTCTCGATGAACAGAATCTTGCTCCCGTCCGCCGACCAATCGAGGACTCCACTATCACCATTAGAGGACACACTATTGCGATGCACAACCTCGCCATCGCGCAACAGAGCGAGGTGACAATCCCCCTCCGGAAGCATGCTGTAGGTTCCATCATCGCTGATGAAGAGAGCCATCGTTCCATCGGGACCAACGAGTGGTTGATTGAAAATGAAACCGCAGCCAGATAGAAGAAGACCAACCAACACCAACATGAACAAGAATGTAGTTTTCATTTGTCCAGCATATGCGCCATGCGCAGCTTCGTCAACTGCGAGGACAGGTGTAAATGAAGCCCCCAAACACACTGCAGCGCTGCGAAAGCACGATCTTGCGTAGCGCGGGAGCTCGTCTCCCACGTTTCCT
>CAZQUT010000132.1:0-2230 GCA_964596555.1 uncultured Thermotogae bacterium | reverse complement strand
CTCCGTCATCTGTTTCCGATAACTATCGCTTCCCTTCGCGACCTTCGTGGTAGGCAAGAGTTGCATTGCTCGCTCGCTGCAAGAGGTGGCTACGCGCAACGCTGTGTCCTTCTCTGTTCGCCCGATCTACATCGCCATCCTTGAGGTAAGAAACGATGAACCCAGCGGCAAAGGCATCCCCAGCCCCTGTTGGATCGACACCGTCGATTTCTGCCACGTGCTGGACGGAACGTTTCTTTCCATCCCAAGCGATGGAGCCATCACGTCCCATGGTGAGGGCGCCCACGGGAAATCGCACAGACAGCGAATCGACGATCTCTTCCGGAGTATCCTCATCGGTCATGATCCTCCCCTCCGCTAAGTTGGGAAAGACAATCCCTGCCGCGCTGATCTTGGCCAAGAAAGCCTGCACACCGTAGGATGAGATCAGGTTCGCCGGCGGAGGATCGACCGACACGCTCATCTTATGCAACTTAGCAATGCTGATCGCGCGTTTCGCCGCCGCACTCTGTACCTCGCTCAAGAATGTGTACCCGGATAGATGTAGGTGATCAGCACCGGCAAACCACCCTTCGTCAAACAAAGAAGGATCGATCATATCGTTTGCCCCGCGCGAGCAGAGCATCGTCTTCCCTCGATTGCTCTTGAGTGAGACGATTGTTCCACTTTGTACAGCGGTACGCTGCAGATGCGGGATCACGCCGGCACCGTTCAGCGATTCGACAAGGATATCGCCCACGAGATCGTGCCCTACGCAGCCGATGAACTCCACTGTTGCTCCAAGGAGAGCTGCTGCACGAGCAAAATTAGCCGCGGAACCACCCGGTTCTACAACAACCCTCGTCCTCACCTCTCCTTCAATAGGAAGCGATGAGGGAACGCTCGCCAGCACGTCCAGGTTGATGTCCCCGAGGACGAGAATGCGGCTCATCCTTCGCTTCTCAGTTCGGCCACCGCATTGGCCATGGCACGAACCTGATCAGGATCTATTGAGGCATCGACTCTTCCCCCCTCCTTGAGGACCGTCCCCACGATGAATCCGTCCGCCGCGTGGTAGGTAGAGAGGTTATCGATCCGGACACCGCTTCCTATAAAGACAGGAAGATTCGTCATCTGCTTCACCTTAGCCAAGTTCTCCGGCGGGGTACGCTTTCCCGTTCCGATCCCGGATACGATCAACCCATCCGGGTGATTACGATCGGCATCGAGCGCTGCTTCTTCGATCGTCGTTAGGTGAGCGGCGTGCTTAACGTGCACATCGGCGAGGATCTTTACGTCACACTTGAGGCGCTCGCGTAGGTCAAGAAGCTCTCGCGCATTCCCTTCGATCGTCCCCTGATCGGTGAACGCCACGCCACAGAACACGTTCACGCGCACAAACGCAGCTCCGGTTGCCGCCGCGATTCCGACCGCCGCCAAACCATCGTTACGCAGCACGTTCACCCCGACCGGCACCTTCGCTGCGCGGACGATATCGTTCACGACAACGGTCATCGCCGCCACAGTCTCCTTCGGCGCGTACTTAGCAAACGGCGCATCACCGAAGTTCTCCACGATCACTCCGTCCACCCCGCCTGACTGGAGCACTTCCAGATCCTGACGAGCTTTCTCCATGATCATCCCCAGGCCTTCTCCGGTGTAGCCGTAGCTTCCGGGAAGCGGAGGGAGGTGGATCATGCCAACGAGAGGTTTCTCGCATTGAAATAGTTTCATGATTGGAAACTATACATTTGCGGGTTGTAGACAAGCAAGGCCAAGAGCGGACATTGGACAGAGCGGCACGTGTGACATAGAATTGCGAAGCTATGAAAACAGTCGATCTAATCAGAAAGAAGCGCGACGGAGAGAAACTGAGCCGCGAGGAGATCCAGTTCCTCATCGATGGATACATAGGTGGAAAGATTCCCGACTATCAGGTCTCAGCTCTACTGATGGCAATCTACTTCAAGGACATGGATGACGAAGAGACGGCGATCCTCACCGATGTGATGGCCCACTCAGGAACAATGCTCGACCTATCAAAGATGAAGGGTTTCCCGGTCGACAAACACTCCACCGGAGGAGTAGGGGACACGACATCCCTCGTTCTCATACCTCTTCTTGCCGCTGCTGGACTAACCGTAGCCAAGCTCTCCGGCAGGTCGCTTGGGCACACCGGAGGGACAATCGATAAGCTGGAATCGATCCCAGGATTTCGCACCGACCTGTCGCGCGAGGAGTTCCTCGGCCT
>CAZQUT010000131.1:0-3463 GCA_964596555.1 uncultured Thermotogae bacterium | reverse complement strand
CAAACAAGAGTGATTGCATTGCCCGCGTAGCGGGAACCGGAAAGCCTGAGATAAAGATACAGACGGGAAATGAGAAGTTGTTCACCGGTGGCTTGCATGCCGTGATCGAGGAGACGCTTTCTGCGCTTGATGTCGCACAAGTGCCTGTGGATGTCGAAGAGCATGGCGCTCTCGACTACGTCATAAGGGCGCGCGTCGAGGCGGCAATACGGGCCGCGTTCATCGATGTTTCGCCGTGGAAGATTGGAGTAACGAGGGCGAGAAGCGCTCGTGATCGCCTGCGTAGAACGCGCCTGTACGCGCCGGGGAATAACCCTCGCCTCCTGGCGGGGATCGAGCTTCATGGCGCCGATTGCGTTCTCCTTGATCTTGAGGACTCCGTCCCGCTTGCGGAGAAGTTTGCCGCCCGTGTGCTTGTGAAACATCTTCTGGCGGCAGTTGACTTTCCGGAGGTGTGGGTGCGCATAAACCCGCTTGCTACGTACGGACGTGATGATCTCGCAGAGGTGATGCTCTCTCGTCCGCACGGCATCTGCCTACCCAAGGCGCAATCAGCAACAGACGTAATTGAAGTGGCAGATGAACTAACACGCTTGGAGGAAGAGAACGAAATCGATGTCGGTTCCACGTTCATCATGCCGATCATCGAGACGGGAAAGGGAGTGCTGCACGCTGAGGAGATTGCTTCTGCCGACGAGCGCGTAGTGATCATCAGTTTCGGCGCGGAGGACTACACCCGCGATGTCGGTGCCCGTCGCACGCAGGATGCGCTTCTATTCTCGCGATCAATGATCGTAGCGGCTTGTGCCTCTGCCGGGATCCAGGCATCGGATACCGTCTATGCAAACCTCGAAGATGAGGAGGGTCTGATCCGGGAGACCACGCACATCCGCGATCTTGGCTTTGTTGGCAAGGGGGCAATCAATCCGCGCCAGATTGAGCCGATTCACAGCGTGTTCCGCCCAACTAGAGAGGAGATCGAGCAGGCAAGAAAGATCATTGCTGTCGCACAAGAAGCGGAGGCGAAGGGAATCGGTGCTGTCGCGCTGGGAGGAAAGATGATCGATCGTCCCGTCCTTGAACGGGCCGGGCGAACGATCGCCCTTGCCGATCAACTAGAGGGGGAATGGCGATGAAGAACGCACTCGGCAGAGAAATCCCGGAGAAGGTTGGCGGTCGCATCTTGCGGCCGTTCGAAGGGGCGTTTGCAACGACGCCCACTGGACGCAAGGCGTCCCGTCCGCAGAAGATGATCAAACCGGGAGAGAACAAGGTCCTCCATTCCATTGAAGAGGCGATCGAAGCGACTGGCCTTAAGAGCGGAATGACAATTTCCTTTCATCACGCGTTCAGAGAGGGCGATTACCTGGTGAATATGGTCCTTGCTGCCTGTGCACGCATGGGGATTAAGGACCTCTCCCTCTTCCCCACTGCGCTCTTTGCGGTGCACGCGCCGGTGATCGACCACATCAAGAACGGGGTGGTCTCGCGGATTGAAGGGTCGATGAACGGACCGATCGGAGCGTTCGTTTCGCAGGGAGGCAAGCTCGCACAGCCGGCGATTCTTCGTTCGCACGGCGGCCGCTGGCGCGCGGTTGAAGCGGGGGATGTGCATATCGACGTGGCGTTCATCTCCGCCTCGCAGGCCGACCCATACGGAAACGCGAACGGTATCTATGGGAAGACCCCGTGTGGCCCGATAAGCTACAGTGCGGTGGACGCCCAGTACGCAGAGAAGACGGTGGTCGTGACGAACGATCTCGCTCCGTATCCGGCCTATCCGTTTGAGATCCAGCAGGGATGGACAGATTATGTTGTCGTGGTCGATGAAATCGGCGATCCGGGAAGCATTGCCTCGGGAACGCTGCAGATTACGCGATCGCCGACGCGTCTCAAGATCGCTCGGCTCGCCGCGGCGGCAGTGAAAGCGTCGGGATGCATCGTGGACGGATTTAGCTTCCAAGGCGGAGCCGGTGGGATCTCGCTTGCCGCGACTAAGTTCCTCGGCGAGGAGATGGCGCGTGCGGGAATCGTCGGCAGCTTCGCCATCGGTGGAGTGACGAAGCCCCTAGTTGATATCTTCGAAAAGGGGCTGCTGCGTGTCCTCCTGGACGGTCAGGCGTTCGATCTATCAGCGATCGAATCGCTGCGGAAAGATCCCAACCACGTGCTCATGGATCCTGGACACTATGCCAACTACGACTCGCGCGGCTGTTCGACATACATGCTCGATGCCGCCTTCCTCGGTGCGACCGAGGTCGATCTCGACTTCAACGTGAATGTGAACACCCACTCCGATGGCCAGCTCCTGCACGGGATCGGCGGGCATCAAGAAGTCGCTGCCGGGGCGAGTCTGACGCTGATCACAGTTCCCACCCTGCGTGGGCGGCTCCCAGTGATCGTCGATTCGGTGACCACGGTGACCACCCCTGGTGAGGTGATCGACGCGATCGTCACCGAGCGCGGGATTGCAGTCAATCCAAAAAGAGAGGATCTGAAGGATCGATTCATCGCTGCCGGGCTCCCGGTGCGCGAGCTTGCGGATATCAAACATGAAGCGGATCAACTTATTCAGCCACTTCGCCGGCCAGTTTTTGGGGATGAAGTAATTGCACTCATCGAGTGGCGAGATGGAACGGTTATTGATGTTGTAAGGAGGGTAGAAGGATGGCAGTGAGAGAAGAGTTGCTACGAGTTCTCCCGGAGATCGAGCTGATCGAAGACGGGTCGCTGCGAGACAAGGTCGCAAAGACCTGGGAGGATGGGCTTTCGCGTGGCGGTTGGACGCCGAAGGATATCGAACGGATGCCGTTCACGTTGGCAAAGAAGAGCGATATCAACTTCGCCCAGCACGTGAGAAGCGTGACGAAGATCTGCCTTGCGGCCTGTGAGACGTTCGACGAGGTTTATCAGGGAAAGCTTGCTCTCAATCACGACATTCTTCTTGCCGGTGCGCTGCTTCACGATGTAGGCAAGCTCCTGGAGATGGAAGAATCGGGTGGCACGTTCCGCAAGAGCCACGAGGGAAAGCTTGTGCGGCACCCGTTCTCAGGTGTTGCTCTCGCCGATGCCAACGGGATCCCGCCGGAGGTGCAGCACATCATCGGAACGCACTCCAAGGAGGGTGATCCGTACAAGCGCACGCCAGAGGCGGTGGTCGTCCATCTGGCCGACTTCATGAACTTCGACACACTCGAGGGGTGATCGGTATGGGAATGACGTTTTCGCAGAAGATTCTCGCTAAGAAGGCGGGGCTGGATCACGTCGAGGTCGGGCAGATCGTCACGGTTACGCCTGATTTCTGCATGTCGCACGATAACACTGCGGCAATCAGTAAGACGTTCGCCAAGATCGGCGTGGATCGCGTAAAGGACCCGGAGCGGTTCGTCATCGTCCTCGACCACACCGTCCCCGCATCGACGGAGAAGTACGCGTTGGGACACAAGGAGATCCGCGAGTTCGT
>CAZQUT010000130.1:0-3475 GCA_964596555.1 uncultured Thermotogae bacterium | reverse complement strand
ATCAAGGCCAAGCGACCCGTTTGGTTTGGCTGCGATGTGGGAAAGATGATGGAGCGCGACTTGGGGATACTCGATCTGGAGGTCTACGATTACGGGCTGGTCTACGACACCGAGTTCAAGTCGGACAAAGCGGAACGCGTAGATTATGGGCAGAGCGTGATGACGCACGCGATGGTCCTCACCGGCGTCGATCTTAACTCATCTGGTGCACCGACCAAGTGGCGGGTGGAGAACAGTTGGGGCGACAAGCTTGGGGACAAGGGATTCTTCGTGATGAGCGACCGTTGGTTCGACGAATTCATGTACGAGGTAGCGATCGAGAAGCGCTTCCTTGATCCTGAACTACTGGCGGTCCTGGATACAGAGCCGATCAAGCTTCACCCGTGGGACCCGATGGGTTCACTGGCTATCGCTGCGTAGTCTATGCTCTTACATCAAGAATCCCGATAGAGAACGCTCAGCACCGAGAGGATGAGATAGCGTAACCCTCGATGCTGAGCGCTCACTCGCTTGTTATTGCCTCTTGTGCCGATATGCGATTGTAGTGGATTCATCTCGACGATTCGTGGAGAAGGGCGTACAGTTGGACTAAGTGAGGTGTTGGCAACATATCCGGAGAAAGAGGTATACTTTGCTTTCAGCTTGTCTGGCCTTTTCAAAGATAAGCATTGGATGATTCTTGCGGGAATTCATGTTGTTGGAGATGAGATATGGCTCTAAGACAGACTTATCTATCGATGAAGGCAAAACTTCCTGCGGATGTGAAGACCGTCCTCGTCATGCGCGGACGGGGAAACGATGAGCTAGCTCCGTCCAAGGAGCTGCTCGACGAGTTCAACCACTACAAGCAGGAGTTCAAGGAACACCCAGGCGACTATCCCAATGCTTACTGGTATGCGTGGGATAAGAGCGATTTCGAACCGCGCTTTACGCAGCAGATTCTCGACAATCCCAAGTCAATGGAGCGTCTCAAGACCCTTTCCGAAGAGGCGAAGGGCAAGGATATATATCTGATCTGTTACGAAGGCGAAGACAAGCCGTGTCATCGGAAGTTATTGCTGAAGATAGCTGGAGAGCAGTTCAATGCAGTGGTAAACGAGGACCCCTTCAAGCCTGATTGTGATGATCAGTTATCTCTTCTCTAGGAAATCTTAGTGCAGTTTTCCCTCCGCCCTTAGGTCGTCAGGTGGTCCAACTCTCCCACTGTGGCATCATCTAGCGAACCAGATGCTTGAATTCGGCTGATAAGTAGGGCGCAGCCTGCTTCAAGTGGGTCGTGCTTCTCTTTCTGGCATGCCAGTGGGCCAAACCCGCATCAAGACCCCAATACTGCACTTGGGGGCATGGGCCTTGGCTGCCCACTGACCTGAATGAAGGCAGCAGTTTGCCATGTGAACTGCAGGAAGTCGCGGGCAGGAACTCTGTTGTCTCTGTGTCGTTGCACAACGCTGATACTGCTGCACAGTTTGGTGGGCGCTGCGCACAGATTCGATTCGTCTTCTTGGCGAGATGGCAGGATAATGTTGCAGTAGCGTGTGGCAAAATCGGGATTTGAATATGAAAAGAGTAAGACAGCTAGATGCGAACGTGTCTCGTACGGTGGGCAGGTGGTTAGGCAGGTGAGAACACGGATTGTTCACGCTGCGCGTGTTTCTTCCACGCAGGATGTGGCACGTGAGATGATGCCGCGTGAGCTGGGAACGGTGATCGTCGCAGATGCTCAGGAGAAGGGGCGCGGGCGGCGCGGACATGTGTGGCTGTCACCTCGCGGCGGGCTGTACGCATCCATCATTCTTCGCAGTGATCCGCTCCTCTCGCTGCGCGTGGGAGTAGCCGTTGCGCGTGCGTTGCAGCAGGCAGGAATCGTCGCGCGACTGAAGTGGCCAAACGATGTGCTCGTTGCTGGCAAGAAGATTGCCGGAATCCTCATCGAGGTAGCGGATGGAACAGCGATCGTTGGCATTGGAGTGAACATCGATAGCGCTCCCCTTTCGGAGGCGACGTGCATTGTGAGCGAAACTCGAGTGCCGATCACGCGCGATGCGCTGTTACACTCAATCCTGCAAGAGATCAAGATAACATATGAAGAAGATATCATTGAAGCGTATCGGGTACTCTGCGCAACACTGGGACGCAGGGTGCGGGTTAGTATCGCTGCTGGAAACGAAGTCACGGGAATCGCTCTAGGGATCGATCGAGACGGGCATCTCCTCGTTGATGATGGGGAGGCTACGCGCACAATTGTTGGCGGTGATTGTGTACATCTAGGCACAGGGGTTTGACGTTGCTCGTGCAAACGGCTAAGCTCGTGGAGACATGAGGAAAGGAGAGACCGGATGATGCTATGGGGAAAGCAAAAGAAGATTGAAGCCTTGGTGATTAAGCATCTGGATAAGGTAGTGGAGACGTTAGATTTCTTTCATGATTCCCTCTTTAACTACCTTAGCGGCAATATCGACCAGGCCGACAGGCTGGCGCTTGCCACCCATAAGGCGGAGAGCTGTGCTGATGACATCCGTCGCGAGGTGGAGGCGCAGCTACTCGGTGGTGCGCTTCTAGCTCCATCGCGGCGGGATATCTTGGAAATCATCGAACGTGCAGACGGTCTAGCCAACGCCGGCGAAGCAGCGCTCGACTACATTATGCTGCAGCATGTGAGCGTCCCTGATGAGATAAAAGGTCACTTACATAGTATCGGGGAGAAAACAGGGGAGATCTCTCGTGAGGTCAGGCAGGCGATGCAGTCGATGTTTGATGACATAAGACACGTAACGGAGCACACCAAGGCAATCGAGATTAAGGAAGGAGAGATCGATCGTTTGGAGCGGGATGCGACCAAGCTTGTCTTTAGGATGGATATCAGCCTGGCAGAAAAGCTGCAGCTGCGGGGGATGATCGAAGAACTGGTCGAGATTTCCGATCGAGCAGAGGATCTTTCTGACCGTATCGATATCATGGTTGCCGAGAGGAAGCTGTAACAGGATTTCGCCAAAGGTCAGTAATTCGTTTCACGCCCGAGGATCATCAATGCCAACGCCAATGCACGCCCGGCCTTCTCGATTTTCGTCCGCGAGATGGTGTCGATTGTGTCCGACGGAGTGCGTGATGTCTTCTCCCATCCCTGCCAGATCAGGCTGACATCGGGCGATTTCTGACTACTGTCGCGCGGTCTTTCCCGCGAATACCACGCTCATGTCCACCGCATCCTCCACAGGTTGTACTTGAAGACCCATTTGCTGAGCAGTGTCTTCGAACAAATTCATACGACGGAGGTTCCCGCGCGAGAATAGGGCTAATCCCCGTCCTTCACTTGCTTCACTCGCAAGGGGCTAACAGTGGAAGGCACATGTCTGCATATGCAATTGGGTTGCGGGAGCACGTGCGAGGAAGGACAATCCGATTCTGCACAATGACGTGCTCCAGGAAAGAGGGAGGGGTGATGCTTAGCGACAAGAGCTCTGTGTTCGTCTACCTT
>CAZQUT010000129.1:0-3519 GCA_964596555.1 uncultured Thermotogae bacterium | reverse complement strand
GGATCGAGTACGCGATCATGGAGACGATCGCTGAGGCGTACGACTTGATGTCGCGTGGACTTGGGATGAGCGCACAAGAGATCGCGGGTGTGTCTGGAGAATGGAACAACGGTGATCTATCTTCCTACCTCTTCGAGATCACGGAGGAGATCCTCCGGCGCGTCGACCCGGAAACCGGTAACCCGCTTGTGGAGATGATCCTGGATCAGGCGGCGCAGAAGGGGACAGGGAAGTGGTCCACGCAATCAGCACTCGACATTGGTTCACCCTCCCCGACGATCGCCATGGCCGTATTCGCGCGTGTCATATCCGCCCTAAAGGAAGAGCGCGTGCGTGCGCACAGAGTACTCTCCGGCCCGGATGGACAAATGGATGTCGATCGCGCTCAGTTCCTGCAAGACTTGTTTGAAGCCGTTCAGATAACGGTTCTCTCGGCTTACGCGCAAGGGTTCCGGCAGCTGCAGGATGCATCACGGGAACGCGGATATGACCTCGATCTTGCGGAGGTAGCGCGGGTATGGATGGCAGGATGCATCATCAGGGCACGCTCGCTTACTGGGATGGCAACGGCGTTCCGCAATGATCCCAAGCTTCCTCTCTTGCTCCTCGTCGATCCGTTCAGAGGGGTGTGGGAGGAGGGTCAAGACGGGCTGCGTCGGGTCATCGGACAGGCGCATGCACATGGAATTCCAATCCCGACGATCGACTCGGCGATCGACTTTGTAGATGGATATCGCAGTGCCCGTCTACCGGCGAACATGATCCAGGCGCAGCGCGACTTCTTCGGTGCTCACACCTACAAGCGTATCGATAAAGAAGGAGTATTTCACACCAAGTGGGAGGAAGGATGATCCTATCCTACACTCCCGGACACCCGATTGATGCACAGGAAGCGGAAGAACGTCTAGGGAAGGCGCTGGAAGAACTCGATGTTGCGGGAAAGAAGGTGTTGGTCATTGTCCCGGACAATACTCGTACCCTTCCTATGCCAACACTCTTCGAGACGATCAGCGGTAGCCTTGCCCCGCGCGCCTCTACGGTCACCTTCCTCATTGCCCTGGGTACGCACCCGCCGCTCTCGGATGACGAGCTACGCGTACACCTCGGCCCACGCCTCGATAATTTCTCAAACGTCCGTGTTCTTCAGCATGAGTGGGATAACCCAAGCATGCTGTCTCCGGTGGGGACGATAACCCGCGCGGAGATGGAGGAGATCTCGGGGGGACTCTTGTCTGAGGAAGTGCCGGTGACGATCAATCGGGCGGTACTTGAGCACGATCTGGTGATCATCCTCGGCCCGGTCTTCCCGCATGAAGTCGTAGGCTTCTCAGCCGGGCACAAGTACTTCTTCCCCGGCGTATCCGGCCCGGAGATGGTGCATCACTCACACTGGTTAGGCGCACTGATCACCAGCCCCAAGACGATCGGCCACAAGGAGACACCGGTGCGCGCGATGATCGAGCGCGCCGCAAAGCTTGTCACCACACCACAAGTGGGGATCTCGATTGTCATGCGCGGGAGCGACTTGCTTAGCATCTTCGTAGGTGATGTCAATGAGTGTTGGTCGGCAGCAGCCGACATCTCGGCCAAGGAGAATATTGTTTGGGTCGAACATCCGTTCAAGACGGTGCTCTCAATGGCTCCGCCGATGTACTGGGAGTTGTGGACGGCGGGGAAGTGCACATACAAGCTTGAGCCGGTGGTGGCAGACGGTGGGCGAGTGATCATCTACGCTCCCAATTTGTCTGAGATCTCCGTGACACACGGGAAATTGATCCGCCAGGTCGGCTACCACACGCGTGACTACTTCCTTGGTCAGTGGGACAAGTTCAAGGATGTTCCTCGCGCCATCCTGGCTCATTCCACTCACGTCAAAGGGATTGGGACTTATCGAGACGGTATGGAACGCGATCGGATGGAGGTTATCCTCGCGACCGCGATTCCAGAGGATCTGTGTAGCGAGATCAACCTTGGCTATATCGACCCGGCTACTATCGACCCGGCTGAATACGAAGGCCGCGAAGATGAGGGAATCCTTGTCGTTCCTCACGCTGGCGAGATGTTGTTTCGGCTTGCCGATGGAACGGTCCCCGATATCGATAAGCTGTAGGGAATTAGACCCACTCTTGGATTGTATAGGAGATAAGGTATGAAAATGCGCGATCAGGGGCGTTGGAGCTTGGCGATGGTTTTCATCGTATTTATTGCCTCCAGTTTAGTGTTCGGACACGGATTAGGAACGCCAGAGCGACCGATATACATGCTCCTCGTCCCATCGACCGATGCGACCGGGCTTGAGGCCCGTGGTAAGCAGATCGCTGAGGCGCTGTATGAAACAACAGGGCTTTACATAGAGGCAAGCTTGCAGGCCGATTACGCGGCGATGGTCGAGGCATTCGCCTCTTCTGACGGCGACACATTTGGTCTTGTAACTACGGACCAATACATCCGCATCTACCAACTGACAAACGGGAATATCACCCCTCGGCTTGGCGCAGTGCGTAATGGATATCCCTACTACTTCTCCAGGATCTACGTCCCACGGGATTCGGGGATCGATTCGCTGGAAGACTTGAGCGGCAAGACATGGATCTACAGCGATCGTGGCTCCACCTCGGGTTATGTTCTGCCCAAGATGCTCTTCGATAAACTGGGGATTAGCTTCGCTAAGATCGTGGAGAGCGGCGGGCACATCAACTCCATGATCGCGCTACTCGAAGGGCAGGGTGACTTCTGCACCGGTTATGGCAACCCTCCTCTGCCACCGCTCGGTTGGAGTGGTGCAACCTGGAGGAGTGGCGACGATCCGGAACTGTGGATCTGGGATCGTTGGAATAGTGATATCTACCGTAAAGGGATACGCGGAACCTGTATGGATCTGCGCCGGGGAGCCAGAAAGATATACAACCTAGATGATGTCATCCGGAAGATCGGCGTACTAGCGGTGATCGGACCGATCCCCAACGATTGTCTGGCATTTGGCCCCGACTTTCCTGAGGATGTGAGCGACCAGATTGTGGCCGCGGTCGAGGAGCAGTTTCGCACGAAGGAAGGTCGAGCGCTGTGGGGTGAGGGCTTCTACGGCTGGACCGCCGTCACCGAGATCGATGATTCCTACTACGATAGCTACCGAAACCTCCTTGGCCTACCGATCCCAGAGAGATCCGCTTCCCTGCAGTAATAGAGAGAAGTCTAGCTGATTACGCGCCGCTTTCCTTTGGCCCAGGATGCACGATTCTCAATTTCCCCTCAGGGTGTTTTCGGTTAGTATCACGTTCCTATGGTGATACGTGCAGCACTGTTTGACATGGATGGGACGATTTGGGATGCACCGATCGATTGGGTGGCTGTCCGCCGTGAGATTGATCTTCCTGTCGATGGGCGCCCAATCTACATGCAGCTCATGGACATGCCCTCCTGGGATCGCGCCCAAGGCATTCGTATACTGGAACACCACGAGGCCCTGGGAGCAGAAAACGGAACGCTTGTTCCTGGGACGGAGGAGCTGTTGCGGTGTTT
>CAZQUT010000128.1:2399-3568 GCA_964596555.1 uncultured Thermotogae bacterium | reverse complement strand
GTCGCGATTGAATCCTTGCGGAGTCTGCATGCGCAGTAGACGAGAACGATCGACTGTAGCTGCTTCAAGTGGATGGTCAAGCATTCCCTGCCTGATGGTGTCCACAACGGGAAGGGCGGGAACGCAGGCCCCGTGCTTGTACGTAGCCTCAATCAAGCGGGCGATCAGGTCGTTGCTAACGAACGGCCGGGCGGCATCGTGGATGAGGACGATCTCTCCCCTTGCTGCACGAACGCCGGCATAGGAGGAGTCTTGCCGCCGTGCCCCGCCGTAAACGATCCGAATCTCCTTCTCAATACCAACGACAAGTGATGATGCAGCCTTTTCCTCGCCGGGGGCGACAACGAGGACAATCTCATCGATCTGTTCACATCTGGCGAATGCTTCTATCGTGTAGGAGAGGAGTGGACGGGATGCGATCTTCAGGAAGACCTTATTCTTGTCCGCTCCGATTCTCGTCCCCCGCCCCGCGGCGAGGATAATGGCGCTGACGCGCGTTGCCACCCGACTACTCCGTAGATGCGGGCTCGCCAATCTGCGTGAGGTTGTTCCCGTCTGGGTCGATCATGTACATCTGCCACTTGTCTGTCCGATTGGAGTTGAACAGTATCTCGTTGTTCATCGCCCAATATGGGTTGATGTCCTCTCCGTCGTGTATGGTCAGTCGTGTTACCTCCAGCGTGGAGATGTCGATGATGTACAGATCGACATTCTTATCACGACTGGAAGAGAAGACAAGCTTGTCTCCCTGTGGGGACCAGCTTGGTGCCCAGTCGTCGAGCTCGTTCTGCGTGAGCTGGATGATCTCGCCCATATCCAGGTTGCGCGTGAAGAGTTCGAACCCCTTTTCACCAGGGGAGGCGTAGGCAATCGTGGAGTTATCTGGCGAGAGTGTCGGCTCCCAGTTCTCGAGTGTCGGCCCCTTCTGCTGCAAGAGTGAACACCCGGCGAGGAGGAGGAGGGTCCCTCCCAGTATTGCTACAATGATTACGCGTTTCATCTCAGTCTCCTTTTTTCTCCCAGCGCGGGGATTCGCCGCATGGCTCGACGAACAGCATCCGTCCGGCTTCTGTCTGCAGCGTGCTCTTTACCGTTGTCTTGATCGTGCGGCCGATGTGGCGTCTTCCATTTTCTATCACAACCATCGTTCCGTCGTCAAGGTAGCCAAC
>CAZQUT010000128.1:0-2299 GCA_964596555.1 uncultured Thermotogae bacterium | reverse complement strand
TCCTCATGTACCTTGTTCCACATACTGATGGTGATCCAGGAAAGCAGGGCCCCGACAGCGCCACCAACGACGAGATTCATAACCAAACTGGGAACTACACCAACGGACCCGATGATTCCATGTGCGGCTACAGCCGCGGCACTACCAACGATGAATAGTATGTACAAAGACAGATTCAACGTGTTTCCACCTCCTGTGGCTCGCCATTTATGCATATGTCGAAGCAGTACGAGCCTTATCTTCCATCTACTTGGTTTGACGTTGATTGTATACACTGCTTGACTTGGGTGCAAGATTTTGCTATTGTGTACTGTAAAAGCGTACGTTCGATGTGTAGATGGGGGGGAGCGCGCTGACTGTTAATTGGACCGTGCGAGAAATCCTCAAGTGGACGCGAGGGTACTTCAAAGGGGCGGGTATTCCTCAACCGCGCCTGGAAGCGGAGATCCTCCTTGCGCATGTGATGAATGTTGATCGGTTGCACCTTTACATCTCCCCTGATACTCCCCTCACCCCCGATGAACGAGCGCGTTTTCGTGAGATCATCAAGAAGCGCCGTTCTGGCGTCCCTCGCCAATATCTGACCGGAGAAGTCCAGTTCTATGGGCTGCGTTTTCGTGTGCGCGACGACGTATTCATTCCCCGCCCCGAGACCGAGGAGCTTCTGGAGAGGGCGTTGGGCCTTGTCGAGCGCGATCGCGACCTCGCCTGCCTTGACTTGGGGACTGGATCCGGGGTGATTGCCGTCTCATTGGCGAAGTACCTCCCTCGGATGAAGGTCACTGCCGTCGATCTGTCGACTGAGGCCATAAAACTGGCGCAGGAGAACGCTGAATTGAACGATGTTGTTGATCGTGTAGATATTGTGCACAGTAATTGGTTCGAGAACATCGCCGGGAAATTTGACTTAATCGTCTCCAATCCGCCATATATACCTGAGGAGGAGATGGATGATCTCCCAGCTGAGGTGCGAGAGCATGAACCGCATCGTGCGCTTAACGGCGGTAAGGGCGGAATGGAGGAGATCGCGAAGCTTGTGAGCGGCTTGAAGGAGCATATGCGCACAGGAGCGACGGCACTGTTTGAGATAGGCGATGGGCAGGGAACGATGGTCGGAGAAGAGATGAAGGGTGCAGGACTGGCTGACATTCGTGTTGAGCACGATTTTGCTGAGAAGGCGAGGTACGTGATCGCTCGATGTCCGTGATTATACAGCTTTCAGAACTTAGCTTTGTCAGCGAAGATGGGCTGAAGGTCCTTGATGATGTTCACTTGCGCGTCGACCGTGGAGACCTAGTCTTCCTCGTCGGTCCGGCGGTAGCGGGGAAGTCGGTCCTGATTGGTCTGCTTGGGACACAGATTGAACCACAGGAGGGGCAGATCCTCGTCTATGGTCGCAACATCGCCCGCTTGAGCAGGAAGAAAGCGTTCGATCTACGGAGACAGATTGGCTTCCTCCCGCAAGGGTTTGTTCCTCTTCAAAAGACAGTGATGGAGAATGTCACATTCAAGCTGCGTTGCCTCGGTAACTTCCGTGAACAGGCTGAGGAAAAGGCGCTCGCGGCCCTCGATCAGGTCGGGCTGACATCAAAGCTGGCGCACATGGCGACTGAGCTTGACCCGTTAGATCGTGTGCGACTGGGGATCGCTCTCTCGATCTCTGACGAGCCACTACTACTACTCCTCGACGATCCACTTGTCAACCTCTCTTCGGAGGAGCAAGAGCAGGTCTATACGCTTCTCACGCAGTTGAATAGGCGGGGATTTACGATACTTGCTACCACGCGCGATTCGATCCCGAACGCTGGTTCCTCTGCACGAATTGTGGAATTAGTGGATGGACGCGTGGAGGAGAAATCATGAGCAGGTTTTTCTTCATTTTTGGTAACCTTCTGGGCGCGATAAATGGTCGTATTGGCTGGCTCTTCCTCGGTGTTATCGGTCTTATCTTTGCTGCGCTTCTCATCTTCGCAGGTTTCTTCCTTGTCGGGGAGACGACGGGGCAAGAGAACGGACCGGCGCTCGCTCCCGGTGAGATGGTTGTCTACCTCTCTCCGCAGTTGTCGTCTGACGATGTGCAGTCTCTCTATTTGAAGATTAGGGACATGCCGGAGACGAGGACGATCAATTACCGTTTCGCGCAGGAGCTGGGGCTTGATCAGGCAGGTGGCGTGTTTATTATTCAAGCGGTGAATGCATCTGCCGCGGCATCGCTACAGGAGACAATCCGGGAGATGCTGGGGATAATAAACATCGATTCTGTGACAGAGGCGCAAGGGGCGACTGTCTCTCTATCGAG
>CAZQUT010000127.1:0-3651 GCA_964596555.1 uncultured Thermotogae bacterium | reverse complement strand
TAATAAACATCGATTCTGTGACAGAGGCGCAAGGGGCGACTGTCTCTCTATCGAGTGCACTGCGGCTTGGGCTTCTTGTGGCCCTCATTGTGAGCATCGTCGGCAGCTTGATCCTCGCTCGCTACGCGTTCTTGCTGTTGCTCGATCGTTTCTCCGCGGAGATTAAGCTCCTCCGGTTATCCGGAACCCCAGAGGGTGTATTCCAGCCTCCGGTGGTTGCCTTGGGCGTGTTGTGCGGAATTATTGCCGCGATGCTGCTTGTAGTCGTTGTCTATCTCTCGCACTTCCTTGCTCTCAGCCATCCGCAGGCGACGATTCACGCCGCCTGCGGACTCCTCCTTCCGGGAAGGGTCTTGATGGTCAGCCTGGTCGGATCGTTGATTGGGATCGTACTTGGAGGGCTCATAGGCGTGCTTGGAGCAAGCCTCACCGCACAAGAGCGATTCCAGATCTATTCGTAGCGCAACGCATCAACAACGGGAAGCCTCGACGCCCGCGACGCCGGCCACAGACCTGCGAACGCTCCAAGTGAGAACGAACCAACAAGAGTGATCAGGATCAGCGACGGGCTGGCAACAACGGTCATGTGCACCCCGAAGAAGCGGCCGATGAACATCGACGCCACCGCGCTCAGTCCGAGGCCCAACAGTGTCCCCACCATCCCTCCCACAAGCCCCATCAATCCGGACTCGATGAGAAAGATCGTCAGGATGTGTGAATTCCTGGCACCGACCGCCTTCATTACGCCGATCTCCTTTGTCCTCTCAAGCACGGAGGTGAACATCGTGTTCATCACACCAACGGCACCGACGAGGAGTGCGATTCCGGCGATCCCCACGAGGAATGCACTCACGGTAGTGGTCATTGTGCCGACGGCATCAGAGATATCGCTGTAAGTGACTGCCGAGAGCTCTGATCCACGTGCTGTAAGCTCCTTCTCGACACGGTCTGCCACTTCGTTCACATCGGATCCAGGCTGCGTGCGCACGAGAGTCACCAGAACATCTTCGGCTTCTCCCCATAACAGACTCATAGTATCGTAGGGAACGTATATTGTGTCCTTGCTTTGGCCCGGACCCATTCCTGCAGAGAAGCCTTGGTTCGTATCACTCGTTGCCCCTTCATCGGAAGGCTCCATGATCCCCACAACAGAGAGATTGAGTTCCTTATTATCATCTCCGGCGACGAGGATCGAATCGCCAACTTGCGCCCCGAGACGCTCGGCTGTGTCGGCCCCGAGAACGGCCACATCTACATCTTCGGCTACGAACAGACGTCCGCCTGGCTGAACCGAGAGCTCCCCGGTGAACGACTCAAACTCATTCATCAGTTCTGTCGATAATCCCATTACGGGCAGTGATCCCTGTGTTGACTTGCCATCTGCCCTGGTCGGTCCCTGCACGAAGCCAGGTCGCTGCCTGACCGCCGCAGCGACCTTCACGCCGGGTATCGACTTCAGGTATTGAAGATCGAGAGCGTACTCGTCTGGAGTGCCTCCTGCATGGCTCTGCGGTCCGAACGACCCCTGCGCCATGAGGACGAATGTGTCTACCCCGAAGACGCCGGCAACTTGCTGCTTTATCGTCTGATCGAGGCCGAGGCCGATGGAGATCAGCGCCACAACCGCCGTGATCCCGATGAATACTCCGATCACCGTCAACCAACTGCGCATCCTGCGATGGGTGATGCTGCGCGCAGCGAGCATGAGAAAGTCCTTAAACATTGCTTACCTCCTCCACCACTCGCCCGTCGTGCAGGCGGATGATTCTTCCCGCGATTGCGGTGGCGTCGGGATCGTGTGTGACAATGATCACCGTCTTTCCATCCTCTCTACTCAGCTTCTTTAGCACGTTGAGGATTGTCTCTCCGCTCTCGGAGTCGAGATTCCCCGTTGGCTCATCAGCGAGCAGGATCTCCGGGTCGTTTGCCAGTGCTCGTGCTATTGCCACCCGCTGGCGTTCACCGCCGGATAGTTCGTTCGGGCGATGGTGAACACGATCTGCCAAGCCGACCTTCGTTAGCAGCTCCACTGCGCGTCTTGCTCGCTCCTTCTTCTTTATCCCCTGGAAGATCATCGGCAGTTCCACGTTCTGCTGAGCGCTTAACGTCTGCATAAGATTGAACGTCTGGAAAACAAACCCAATCTTGCGGCCGCGCACCGCCACCAGCTGCCGTTCGCTCAAGGATTCAATCTGTGTTCCCTCGATCGCCGCCTTGCCCGCCGTGGGGATGTCCACGCAGCCAAGAATGTGCATCAGCGTCGATTTCCCAGATCCGGAAGGCCCCATGATCGCAACGATCTCGCCCTTGTTGATGTGGAGGTCGAGCCCTCGCAGTGCGCGAACGACCGTCTTTCCCAGGTGGTAGTCTTTCGTTACATCTTTTAGATCAAGTAGCGGCATGACTATCCCTCCGGAGGAGTGGACGAATACGTCGTCAGCTCCATCCTCAGCGTTGTAACCCATTGCCCGTCGCGCAGTTCTTCTACGTGCACGAGCGGGAACATGTATACCGGATCGGAGATACTGAATGCCATGGTTGTCCTTGTGTCTGCATTTGACGGGTCGATGAACGACCCTTGCAGGCACTGCACGCCGGCGATCTCCACGAGTGTGATATCCTTGAACGATCCACCTCCGGGGAGGATGTAGTCATTCCCGGCTTGCAGGTGAGAGCGTTGCTCCATCAGTGCTTGCAAAGGTGAGTAGCTGACGCTCTCCCCGCCTCCATAAGACATCTGCGCACCGGCAAACAGGAAACCGAACCCCGCAAGTTGATCCGCGGTGCCGCTGGCCTCCATGTTCATGAAAATCGTGTAGTCATCATTACCACGGGATACGAGGGTGAACCCAAGTGACTGTGTGCTGTCCATCTCCTCTGTGGCTATCCGATACACCATTTCTGTAGTTCCGATAGGGAACGTATCCAGATCCGATTGAGCGTACGCTGCAACGCCGAACCCAACTAGTCCCATGATTATGATTAAGCCAACTATTCGTTTCATCTTGTCCTCCTTATGTCTTTCTAAACTGACCTTACTGGTTGATTCTTTCAATTCTTCTTGCCATGATCATCGATTGTACTCCCTGGCGGCGATTCGTCATCCTTGGAGAACCGCTCGTCAAACTTCAGTAGAAGACGGCGCAGTTCTGTCCTCTCTTCCTGTGTGTAGATTGAGGAGATCTCTTCCTCCATCTGCAAAAAGGTACCCTGTATCTCTTCTTCGAGGGCTCTTGCCTTATCGCTTATCTGTATGCGTACAGTTCTTTGGTCTTTTGGATCTCGCGTACGCGTGATCCACCCATCGCGCTCCATCCGCTGCAGAATGCTCGTTATGGCCGCGGGGCTAGTGTTCATCGCCTCCGCGATCCTCCATTGCGGTACGTTGTCGTGTCCATGCAAATGTACTAGGACACGCCCTTGCCCGGAATGAATCCCTATTTTCTCGATGTGCACACGTAGTCTCCATGTAGCCAGGCGGCATGCGTTGGCGAATAGCTGTGCGAGAGACATCTTATAAGGATTATTGCAATTCCAGTCCATAGCTGCACCCTTTTCTTATTAAGTAGTTGATCATTAACGGGTTAAATAATAGTTGATCACAGGCTTCTTGTCAAGGAGAAGGACTAATTCGAGTGCCGTGAAGTGCTT
>CAZQUT010000126.1:0-3687 GCA_964596555.1 uncultured Thermotogae bacterium | reverse complement strand
CGGGCGATTACCGGGCACTTCACTTTGAACAGGAAGAAGATTGGCCCGGGAACGTCCGATAATCCTTCGAAGTTGCCCTGTCCTTTAGAAATGATTAACTCTGCAGATTGGAATTCGCGCATGAATTCTGGTGAGCAATCGGAGAGTCGGGTGCCTGGGGCGTCCGACCCGTTTGTGATTACAGTAGCTAACCTATGCAATTCTACATAGCGCGCGTCGGCTAAGGTAACATCGTTGATCGTCGGCGCACCCCTGGTGACAAATGTGACTTTCTTCCCGCGTTGCACAAGCTCCTCGATGAGGAGCTTGTCGCACACGATCTCCCCGGCGTTATCGCCCAAGTAGAGAACTTGGCTTACTTCAGCCAGGTTTTCTTTGAACGCGCTGTATTGCTCTTGATCGAGAGATTGATGCAGTGCCTGAGTGAACGAGTCGTTGACTGTCTGCTCGATGGATCCGTTGGGATCTAGCGTCAGTTTGGGGCCGAAGTCGATGATGTTTGCCGCCCCTGCGATTTTGAGCGCCGTAAGTAGGGGATCTCTTGATCCACGCACTTGGGACTTCAACGTGGGATAGAGCTTGAGGCCAAGGTCGTTTGATTCCTTCTTCACCCTTGCATAGGGATCGGCAACTCCTGTTACATTTCGTACAAGCCGGTGAACAATCTGCCCCATGTCGATTGGAGTAGACTCCAATGGAACTGTGGGAAGAAGCTTTGCCACCCGATCGATGACCTGCCGCTGAAGCGCGAGGTCATCGGTTGCCATACGCGCTGCATCGAGCGCCTGGCGCATGAAGCACGGGAAACAATCGAGATAGACTTTCACTTTTTACCCCCCACAAAGAAGAATGATACGAAGCACAAGACCAGAAAGCACAAAGCCGACGGCAACGGCCATCACTGTCAGCATAACAGCCCACCGCCATCCCAGTTCCTTGGCGATCATCCCGAACGCCACCACGCACGGAACTTGGAACGTTGATACCATCCCGAAGGTAAACACCTGGATAGGTGTCATTACAGAAGCGAGGTTGGCTGTTCCAAACACGGAGGCAAGCATCGCCGGCGTGAGGTCTTTCTGGAGAAACCCGTAGATAAGAGGTGTGATCGCCTCCTTGGGAAGATGAAGCCAGCCAACCGTAATAAAGCGAAGCGGATCGAACAGCACTCCCTCCAGACCAAACCATTTGAGTAGTCCATAAGAAGCTCCACCGATAATGAGAAGAGGAATCACGATGTATACGAACTCGCGCATCCGCAGCCAGCTTTTGAGTATCACCCCACGTAGGATCGGACGGCGGTACGGTGGAAGCTCAAGCAGGAGAGGGGACGGAGCAGGAGACCTCCTCCTAAAGAGGAGCCCGATGCCGATCATCAGGACGAATGCGATCAGGTATATTCCGAGTGCGGGCAAGATCCCAGCGAAGTGCCCAACTATCCCCAGGATGATTGCAGTCCGTGAGGAGCATGGAATGACTGTGAACAAAGCTATTACCTTCATTCTGTCAGCACGTGACTCCAGGATACGTGTAGCGGCAGTGGCGGGAACGGTGCACCCCATTCCAAGGAGCATGGGGATAATTGCCTGACCGGGGAGGTTAAGGCGACGAAGCACGCGATCCAGCATGAGGATAAACCGCGGTAATATGCCAAGGTCCTCCAGCAAGCCCAAGAAGATGTAGAATAGGAAAACGTAGGGAATGGCGATAGCAATTCCAGCCGATGTTCCCACCACAGCGCTCTCAAGCATCATCCCCACGTAACCCGGCATCCCTATGGACACATGGTGTATCCATGGAAGGATGAAGCTTTGAATGAATGAAGACAGCAAATCCTGCACGAGTCCGCCCAAGAACAAGAGGCCGGCGAAGACCACGAGAAGGGAACTGACGGTGACGAGCATTCCCCACGTTGGGTTGAGGAGTATCTGATCCAATCTCTCTTGCCAACCTGATTGGTGTTCCCTCTTCGTGAAGGTTGTTGCCAACCGCGCGATGTATGCGGCAACACCGTGACGATTAACTGCAATGTCCTCTCTCAGGTTTGGATGTTCAGGGATCTGTGTAGACACTCGCTCAAGCACTTGTTGATCCTGCAAGTAGCCTATTAAGTCCTCGTCTCCTTCTAGGACACGCAATGCAACAAACCGCTTGGGAAAGGGAAGACTGTCCGGGGATGCTGCCTCCACCATTCTGATTGCCTGTTCGATGTGGTCATCGTAAGTTACGGTGAACCCGTGTCCTGTCGGCGCGGTCAGCGCAACGTGCGCTAGTTGATCAATACCGGTTTTTCTTATCGGATTGATTAAAGAGACAGGCACCCCAAGGATACTGGCTAGCTGATCTGCGGATACTACAATCCCTCGTTTTCTCGCCTCCTCAACAAAATTCAGCGTTGCTACCACGGGAAGCGAAGCCTCAAGCAACTGGAGTGTAAAATACAGCCCTTTTTCGAGGCTGGTGGCATCGAGAAGGTTGATGATCACATTGGGTTTTGTTTCTAGGAGGATCTTCTTTGTAACGCGTTCTTCGATCGTGGCGTCGGACAGGCTATAGATCCCCGGTGTATCGACGAGGTGTACCTTTTCGCCATCGATGGAAGTCCTTGCTTCCATCGCCTCGACCGTCGTTCCGGGGTAATTGGATGTAACGGCCCTGTATCCAGCCAGGGCGTTGAACAGGGTGGACTTACCCGAGTTTGGTTGGCCGACTAGGACTACAGTCTTCACGTTCTAAATCCTTTCTGACGAAAACTGCACGTGCGATCTGAGCAGCGATTGCGGCCTTGCCGCCGTTGATATTAACGATGACAGCTCCATTTGGCAGCCTGCGGGTGAGCTTCAATCTAGTTCCGGGGGAGAGGCCCATGCCTATCAACCGCGAGAACGATCTTCCTCCGGGGTCTCTTACAGCAACGATTGTTCCCCCTTCACCCGGAGGGATGTTGGTCAGTGGTGTCGCTCCGCGAGCGCGGGCAAGGGACTCCTTGAGCTCTTCAAGCGCTTGCTTAGAAATCACGTGTTCTAACTTTTCTGCGGCGGCATGTGCTACGGAAGGAGGATCCCCCAGGATTTCGTTGAAGAATTGTTCTGCTGTTTGGTGGCGATCGAGAAGATCACGGGCAACCTCGGTACCGATTGGGGTAAGGAATAGCTTTGCTTCGTCAGTGCGGAGCCATCCCTTTGCCTCAAGTTCCGATATTAGCGAGAAAAAATCTTGTGCGGAAAGGGCTAGTTCCTTACGAAGCCGCTCCTTTTCCGCTCTCCCGAGAGGCAATGCTCGCTCGATGAGGAGCCGCAATACGTCTTCCTGTCTTTCCCGAGCGTTATCGTTTCTTGTGGTGGGACTCATTCACGTGCCATCTTCGCCCCACACTTCGGACAGTTCATCTTATAACATGGTGTTCCGACTGCATGTGCAACGCGTTCGCCACACTTCGGGCAAACGCAATACCCGGAGGGTCCGGCACCAGCCTTGTTTCCTGCCATGCGTCCCTGCCCCTGGCCACCGCGGCCCATCCCAGTTCCTGCGCCGGCTCCCGCCGGACCTGTTCCATCTCCTCTTGGCATAACAACCTCCTTTGAAGATTTTATCTATTGATGCCAATCATCCAAGCGCCTTCTCGAATCGAGTGTAGATCTCACGCATTGCGGTTCCGGCTGGGCTCTGTTCATCCTCAACCACACT
>CAZQUT010000125.1:0-3704 GCA_964596555.1 uncultured Thermotogae bacterium | reverse complement strand
TGCCACGCGACGATCGCCAAACACGGTGCCGCTGCGTTCGGCGGGCACGTACTGAAGGCGACGGTGAACAACACGGCGGAAATCTACATCCGTGTGCTAACCGAGATCACTCTGGAACGAAAGATGGAAGAGACAGGGCTGGCCGGTCTGTACCCGCGTTAGCTAAAGAGGGAATCACCACGCAACCCATTTAGAAAGGCCTTTCCACTCGTGCGTGGATGGCCTTCGCGTTGTATCTCCAGTATCTCGATCAGCTCATCGCCGGTGCCCACGAGGAGGCGTCCGGTCTCCTGCAGGGCGATCATTCCTGGCTCAACATTGCCACGACCGATCCCGGTGAGCGTGGTGCGGTGGATCTTTACTGTTTCACCCCCAAGGTGAGTGAACGCCCCGGGCCATGGGTTCAACCCGCGCACCAGGTTGTGAATGTCGCACGCGCGCTTCGTCCAGTCCATCTCGCCGTCAGCACGGGACAGCTTGGGCGCCAGGGTCGCTTCTTCCTCACGCTGCGGTGTGGGATGAGCCGTTCCCTCCTCGATAGAGTGCAGGGTATCCAGGATCGCCTCTGCACCGAGCGTTGCCAGGTGGTCGTGCAGTTCTCCTGCGGTCTCATCCGAGCCGATTGGGCAGGGGCGCTGCACAAGGATCGCTCCGCTGTCCATCCCCTTCTCGATGAAGAATGTTGTCACACCTGTTTCCGTCTCACTGCGAATGATCGCCCAATTTATCGGTGCGGCACCGCGGTAGCGCGGCAGGAGCGAAGCGTGGATGTTGATCGTTCCGTGAGGAGGGAGCGAGAAAACCTTCGTGCTTAGGAACTGCCCATAGGAGGCAACAACGATCGCTTCCGGCGCGGTTTCTCGTAGTAGATTAATGCCTTCTTCGCTATTGATCCGCTCCGGTTGCGCAATTCGTAGACCGAGGTCGAGTGATGCGGTCTTGACCGCCGATGGGCGCAGCTCGCGCTTCCGCCCGGCAGGACGATCGGGCTGAGTGATGACGAGTGCGACGTCATATGCTCTGGCGAGGGCACGAAGTGCTGGGCAGGCGAAGGCCGACGTGCCGAGGAAGACGATCCTCACTCGTCCTTCTCCCTCTGTTTGCGGCGATACTCGGAAATGATGCTCCGTTTCTTGGCTGGACCGAGGTGATCGATGAACAGAATCCCGTTTAGGTGGTCGATCTCGTGCTGGATTGCACGCGCCATCAACCCTTCTCCCTCGATGTCGACTTCCTTCTCGTCCAGCGTGGTGCCGCGCACATGGGCACGCAGCTTGCGAGTGACTTCAGCGTCGACGCCTGGGACGCTCAAACATCCTTCTACCGCCTCTTGTGATTCCGACGAGGTCTCGATGATCTCTGGGTTGATGAGGATGTGGAATTGCCCGTCGAGATCAAGAACGATGATTCGCTTGGAGATCCCAATCTGGGGGGCGGCCAGTCCGACGCCGTTGGCACGGATCATTGCCTCCACCATTTTCTCGGCAATCTTCTTAGTTTCTACATTGATGTGGCGTAACGGATCGGCCGCGCGCCGAAGGACGGAATCTCCATAAGTTCTGATTTCTGATGTCATCTGCCTTGCCTCCGAGCGTCCATGATTATATAGTAACCCTCGATATGCCACAAGAAAATGCGGATACCGTCGAGCTAATAAGGAAAGTATTGCGTTTGGAACAGTCGCGTGGATACAACGATGATGCGCTCACCTGTGGCATGGAGGAGTTCATCAGACTGAATCTCCCCGCTGCCGTGTCTGTGGTTTCCGGCTACAAGGCTGGCGATCACTTTGAGCGACAACGTGTTATCGTAAGGCTTGCAAGCTTTCTGGAGGGAGGCGGAACGCAAGCCGCGACGGTGGACTCAGCGAACCTTGCTCTTCCCGTGAGTCACGCCAGCGGCGTGGGACAGAAACGGGCAAAGCTGCTCGAAAAGCTGGAAATACGCATGATCGAGGATCTTCTCACATACCTTCCGCGTCGGTTAGAGGATAGATCTCGCTTCGCGCAGATCGGGGGTCTCCACCGCGGTGAGACGGTCGCCGTGAGGGGAAGTGTTGTCGGGGTCGATCAGTCGCGCGTCAGTAAGCGCACGTCGATAGTGCGAGTGACGCTGAGCGATGAAACCGGGTTTCTCTACGCCACCTGGTTCAATCAGCCCTGGATCGCTAACCAGATCAAGCGTGGTGAAACGATCGACGTGTACGGAAAGATCGAGCAGCACTACGGGAAGTTGCAAGTTTCGTCACCAGTGTGGGAGCCGGCCGAGGAGGGGATGGAGATCGGACGCCTCGTCCCTATCTACCCAGCGACGGAAGGAGTGAGCGATCGTTTCCTTCGAACGTTGATCATCCGAAATCTGGAACTGTACGGTGGTGCTTTTCCCGATGTAATCCCTGAACAGATCCGCAAAAGACATGATCTTCTCAGGCGATCAGAAGCGATTCACGCCCTCCATTTTCCGAGCAACGAGGAGTCGTTCGAACGAGCCCGACGCACATTGGCATTCGAGGAGCTGCTCCTCCTGCAGATTGGAATGGGGGCACAGACGCACTCTCTACCCGGCAAATCACACGCGGGCGACGGAGCCCTCGTCGATACGTTCATCGCCCGTCTCCCGTTCCGCCTTACAACTGCGCAGCAGGGGGCGATGCGTGAGATTCTCGCTGATCTGCGTTCGAAGAGGCGGATGATGCGATTGCTGCAGGGAGACGTTGGTTCCGGAAAGACAATTGTTGCTCTGGTTGCTGCACTTGCCGCGATTGACGCTGGCTATCAGGTGGCGATCATGGCCCCAACAGAGATCCTCGCGCAGCAGCACGCCCTCAAGGTTGGAGAGCTACTCGCGGGGCTGCCGGTGAATCTCGCCATCCTCACCAGCGCGAGCAAGAAGAAAGATGAGCTGAAACAAGAGATCAGTGATGGTGAGATCGACCTTGTCATTGGGACTCACGCCCTCATCGAGGAGGACGTAACGTTCCGTTCACTGGGCCTCGTAGTGATCGATGAGCAGCACCGCTTTGGTGTTGTGCAGCGCGCGTTGATCGAGGAGAAGGGCGAAGATGTGGACCTCCTCGTTATGAGCGCTACGCCCATCCCGCGCACGATTGCGCTCACCCTGTATGGGGAGTTCGATGTTTCGCTGATCGACGAGATGCCGCTTGGAAAGAAGGAGATCACTACGATCTGCGTAGCTGAGAACAGGCGTGATGAGGTCTACGCCGGGGTCGAGAGACTATTGGAGGGAGGGGAGAAGGGATACATCGTCCTTCCACTCGTCGAGGAATCGGAGAAGCTTGATCTGAAGGCGGCGACGCAGGTCTACGCTGAGCTCTCCGCTGTGTTTTCGCGTTTTGGTGTCGGGTTGATTCACGGACGTCTGTCGTCTGAGGAGAAGCAGGAGGCGATGGACGCCTTCCAATCAGGGAAGGTGCATCTTCTCGTTGCCACAACTGTGATTGAGGTGGGAATCGATGTTCTCGACGCGACGTTCATGGTTATCGAGCATGCGGAGCGATTTGGCCTGTCTCAGCTTCATCAGTTGCGTGGACGAATCGGTCGCGCTGGGCAACACGCAACATGTTATGCTATCGCTACAGCCAAGAGCGAGGATGCACAGCAGCGACTGGCTGCCTTCTCCGAGCACCTCGATGGGTTCCTCATCGCTGAACAGGATTTCCTCATTCGCGGTCCCGGAGACCTCTT
>CAZQUT010000124.1:1779-3722 GCA_964596555.1 uncultured Thermotogae bacterium | reverse complement strand
GGGATCAAGGAAGGGCTGTGCTTGGTAAACGCAATGCATATAACGGCAAGTGTGTACATCAACGACGATGAGCCGGGGCTCCTTGCCGATTACGAAGATTGGCTCGAAGGACTGGCCCCGCACGAGCCGATCTCCCACTACCGCCACAACCGCACAGGCGAGGACAACGGGGATGCCCACCTCAAGCGCCAGGTCATGGGCCGCGATGTAGTGGTGGCTATCACCGACGGGAAGCTCGACTTCGGCCCGTGGGAGCAGATCTTCTACGGCGAGTTCGACGGCCGCCGCAAGAAGCGCATCCTCGTAAAAATCATCGGCGACTAGAAGCTACTTGTCGTGACGAGTGTAGACACTCGCAGAGACACAAGCCGCTTTCACCACGAAGGACACGAAGAGCGCGAAGGAGTATGCGGAACAAGCTATTGATCATGCTTTCAAGCTTGCAGGGGGTAGTGGCCGATCCTGCTTAGCACGCCACTCCAGGTGACATTGAGGTTCATCCGGAGTCCCGTCCTCATCACCTTTGGCCGACTTAACAGCTTACTAAAATCCATTCTTCGTGTCCTTCGTGGTGGGCTCTCTTCGGCATCCGTTCCGTACAAACAGAACCCCGAAGTCGAAACCCAGTTGGAACGCCAGGCAACCGGAATAGATCTAGAAGTCCCAATCCACCTGCGGTGATGGCAAGCAGACCGTCTGGTCAAGCCTCGCCAAGAGCTCTGGTGGACCAGATAAGTCGTCGCTCCAGGAGAGTACGCTCGCTGGACGCACCCCCAGCCACAAGCGCGTGAAGGCGTTGACCGACGCATTCAGGGTGGGAAGCGCCTCTTCCCTTCCCGGCACAGCAGAAGATTCTTCACCAAGCTGAACGACATATTCGCCTGCCACGCCACGCCAATCGCTGACGCCGTTCAGGAAGCGTTCGATCGGGTCTGTAAGAACGAGATTGAAGCGTGCCGCTCTCCCGTCAAGGTGTGTCTGCTCCAAGCACCCAGGGAGGTCGAGGATGCGCGCCTGCCAGTACGCCGCCGAGAAGATGGTGTTTTCGTGCTTCGAGCTTTCCGTGATGCGACGCGACCTGAATGGGTGATCCAGGGTGTCTTGCATCTGTATCCCCGGCGGCTCACACAGCTCGATCGAGTTCACCTGATCAGCAAGGTTCTTGAGCAGCCCAAGAAGTTCGAAGAGTTGCTCCTTAGTGCGGTACGCCATCCACGATACCGTGTACGGCCCGTGTTCAATAGCCTTTGTCCTCGCCCAGAAATGGTGGGTCAACTCGCCGCTCTCTTCATCGCGATAGCCAAGGCCAAACCCGTTCTCGCTCCAGATGATCTCTGCCTTGGTCATCTGCGGAGCGATAATGGAACAGGCGCCATGACGCTGCATGCGGGCCATGCGGTTTGAGTGCATCGCCTCCCAATCGTCTGCCGTCAGGCGCTCCGGAATCCGCGGATTGACATCGATCTTGAGATCTGCAGGATCGAATGTGTACCAGTGCTCGTAAGCGCCGTTGCCAAATCCCAGCTGGTTGTAGAAGCCCTGATCGAAGATACCTAGAAGCGCAACCTTCAGCCCATCCGCTGTTTCCTCGGCCAACGTTCGCGCCGTCAGGCGACTGGCCAGCCCTTGCTTGCGGGCGATGCGGCTCGTCGTTACTCCCCCCACGATCGACACGGGAATATCTTCTTCCAGGTGACGGAGCACTCCAGGGCAGGTGTTAACCATGCACTCTGCTTCGCCATTCACCTCGGCGATCAGCGTGCGACCAGTCTCAAGGACGGCGGTCATAGCCTCCTCGTGCTCCTTCTTCTCTATCCAGCCAGCCTCACGCCAAATCCGCGCAACCGCGTCCTTGTCTTTCTTCTCATCGTAGCGTCGGAAATCTGTCATCGCATATAGATCCCACCGTTTGCATTGATTGTTTCACCAGTGATGTACCCTGC
>CAZQUT010000124.1:0-1679 GCA_964596555.1 uncultured Thermotogae bacterium | reverse complement strand
CCTTTCGGTTTGACTTAGCGTTCTCTCTTTGCTAGCCTGACGAGACGTTTCGCAAGGAGGCAACAAGTGAACAGAGGACGTATTCCGTTGCAGGAGCTGGCAAGTCTTCCCAATTTCTATTTTCCTACCCCAGCATGGGACAAGAACCGCATCGCGTTCTACTGGGATAAAACCGGTCAGATGGAGCTGTACCTGCTCGATCTACCTACTGGCACACCACGTCAGTTGAGCCACGGTGAGGTGCCCCGCTCACTGCGCGCTGGTTTCATCTGGAGCCGCGATGGTAAGACGATCGTCTACGCCAAGGATCAGGGTGGAAACGAGCAACACAACCTGTACGCAATCGATACAGAGAGCGGAGCGGTCAGCCAACTCACCAACACTCCCAAGGCGCAGGAGATCCCGGCAGAGTTCAGCCCAGACAATCAGTGGTTGATCATGTTCTCCAACCGCGACGGGCAGATGAATCTGTACAAGCTACGGCCAGATGGTACGGAGGTCACGGCGCTTACCCACTTTGCCAACCCGGTCACAGGCGGAGGTGGCTGGAGCCCGGATGGGGAGTGGTTGGCGTTTGGCGTGAACGAGACTTCGGAACTGAAGAATAGGGATGTGTACATCGTACGCAAGGATGGGACCGATCTTCGTCGCGTGTTGCAAGTGAAGATCGGCTCCATCGAAACACCGGTAAAGTGGCTCCCAGACGGCAAACGCCTGGCTATCACCTCTGATGCCTCGGGCGTCAATCGCCCCGGGATTCTCGATGCTGAAACGGGGAAGGTGCGCTGGCTCGGACAGGACGGAGTCGAGGAAAGCACATCGGGCCTGTCGGAGAACGGCAAGTGGCTAGTTGCCCTGCGTAATGAAGACGCAATTGTTCAGCCAGTCCTCTACGATGTTGAAACCGGCACAGCAAAGGAGCTCGATCTGTCAGCGGGGCTCACCGTCGGGTCGGAGTTCGTCCTCGGAGACAGTGCACTCCTCATCTCGCATATGTCACCCACCCGCCGCAACAAGCTCGTATTGTACGATTTCGAACACGGCGAGCAGACGGTCCTCATTCCGGCGGAGCACGGATCGATCGATCCCCATCTGTTCGTCGATCCCCAATACGTGAGTTACCGCTCGGTTGATGGACTCTCCATATCCGCGATTCTGTATAGCCCGCGCGAGATCGCGCAGGGAGAGAAGCTCCCCGCGATCGTTAGTGTGCACGGTGGCCCGACCGGCCAATTCTTCCGCTCGTTCGACCCTTACGCCCAGTTTCTCGCTGATAATGGTTTCGTCGTCCTCGAACCGAACATCCGCGGGAGCACAGGCTATGGGGTGGAGTTTCGCGACATGAATCGCTACGACTGGGGTGGGAAGGATCTAGAGGACGTCGCCGCGGGAGCGGAGTACCTGAAGAACCTTGCGTTCGTCGATCCGGATCGTTTGGCCGTCTTCGGCGGCTCCTACGGCGGCTACATGACCCTGATGCAGGTGGTGAAGAAACCCGAGCTGTGGAAGGCAGCGGTAAGCTGGGTGGGGATCAGCGACCTTGAAAAACTCTACGAGAAGAGCATGGAACACTTCAAATACTTCCTGCGTTGGCACATGGGTGATCCGCAGGAGAACAAGGAGCTTTGGCATGAGCGCAGCGCGCTAACCTATGCGGGTAACACACGAGCCAAGCTCCT
>CAZQUT010000123.1:2122-3733 GCA_964596555.1 uncultured Thermotogae bacterium | reverse complement strand
ATGTCCAGCATACGCATCGTCTCTTCCACCGCCTCTTCCTCCGTAGCGTGCGCGGTGTGCCCCTCCTGCCACAAGAACTCCGTCGTGCGCAGGAACAGCCGCGGGCGCATCTCCCAACGAACGACGTTCGCCCACTGATTTATGAGGACTGGAAGATCACGATAAGAGTGGATCCACTGGGCATAGGCGTGCCCGATTACCGTTTCCGACGTCGGCCGAACAACGAGCGGCTCGTCAAGTTTCTTGCCGCCACCGTGGGTGACAACAGCAAGCTCGGGGGCAAATCCCTCGATGTGCTCCGCTTCCTTCTCGATAAAACTCATCGGGATCAACAGCGGGAAGTACGCATTCTTGTGGCCAGTTGCCTTGAACCTGCTGTCGAGGCCAGACTGGATCCCTTCCCACAGCTCATACCCGTATGGCTTGATGATCATGCAGCCACGGACAGGCGCAGATTCCGCCAGATCGGCCATCTTGACAACATCGTTATACCAGCGAGAGTAGTCCTCACCGCGTGGGGTTACACCTTGCTCTGCCATAGAATCCTCTCCTCGTTATTAGACAACTACAAAATCAGGATGGGTAGTAAGCTCGACTTTGGCACATCCTTAAGATCTGCTCGCCATGGAGATAACGTCGTAAGTGTAACCGCTTCGTTGATAAACTTAAAAAGGCGCTGCGGCTTTGCGAGACACCGGCAACCACAAGAGACGGGGCCCCGCTCTAAGGGCCCCGTCTTGTATCGCTTGCTGCGCTATCTAGGATCGGAGGTAACAATCCTTTTTCTTGCTCTCGTATAATGACATAGTAGCCGGTGGTTGCGTGCTAGCCGTGAGAGGTGTGTGTGGAATATGTGAATCAAATTCCAACCGCGTAGAGAACTCCACCGACGGCAAGCCCGAACACGAGATTAAACGCCTTCACGCGCAGCGAATCCCTTACCGAGACCGAGAGGAGAGGAAGCATCCCATGGCCATCCTGCACAAACGAACTGACAAAGAGCACGGAGAAGGGAATTATGCCGGAGGCGTACATCATCACGAAGATCATGTGCGGACCCGACTCAGGAATAATCCCCAGCAGCCCAGCGAAGAGGAATACCCACAGCATGTGATGCTGCAGGAAAACACTCACCGTCTCCTGGCTGGGGAGGAAGGATAGAAGGAGAAGAGCACCGAACGTCCACAAGAAGACGCGAACGGTGTGACGACGCAATACGTGGCCAATAATGTGTTCCTTCAGGTAGTGCTCCGAGCCGGACATGCCAAGGATGGTGCCAAACCCGAGGAGGATGACGAGGGTAATCCTCATCCAGTCCCACGTTTTGGGGCCGACAGCCCCAATGATTGCAACTGCAAGGAGGCCAGCCATGAGCAACAAGAAGAAAATGCGCAACGCAGTCGGATGCTGCAGGTTTTCCTTGAGAAGCTTCCATCCATGCGTCTCAAGCTCGTCTGCGTGCACCTGCTGCAGATGACATTTCTCACACGGAGTGATGTGCATCCGCTTAGCAAGACAATCCGAGATCGCTCCGAACATGATCCCGGAGAGGAAGAGGCCTCCGAACAGGACTAGCGCCTTCCCCGGAAAGAGGGAGAGCATCACGTAGGC
>CAZQUT010000123.1:0-2022 GCA_964596555.1 uncultured Thermotogae bacterium | reverse complement strand
TGAAGGACGGCTTCCATGAATCCTGAGAAGTGTTTCATCTCGTCCGGGGCTTGTTTACGTAGTTCCCCCAAGGAACGGTTCACATCCTGCATTGCTTGCTTCATATCTCCCATTGGTAGAGCCTCCTAAAACCGTATTTCAGCCAATTATACTCGCTATTCCGCGAGCAATTAAGGCCACAACCATAGCGATCCCCGTGGTCATAGCGAGGACGAGCGCCGTCTTCCGCCTTCCGAGTTCCCTCATGAGTACGGCGATCGTCGCCACACATGGGATGTAGAAGAGGACAAACAGGGTGAACGTCATCATCTGGCCAGCAGAGAGGACCGATGCTACCTGAGTTGTGCCCAGCGCTTGGAAGAGCATGATCAACGTCAGTTCCTTGCGGAAGATACCAAAGATGAGCGTTACGCCAACGCTAAGCGGAAGACCAAGCGACCACGTGATGGGAAGGAGTGCTAGATTCAGATAGTGGTTGATGTGCACGTACTCAAATATGCTCAACAATACGCTTCCCCCAATGAGAAGAGGCCAAGCAAGGACGATAAACTCACGCGCGCGCAGCCATACCTTGGACCAGACGACGCGCACCGATGGGACCTTGTACGATGGTATCTCCAGGATCAATCCCGGGGTCACCTGCGGGAAGACCTTGGTCATTATCTTGCCAGCGATGGCGATGACAAGAATGTTGATGATGTACACCGCAAAGGCAAGGGTCGGTCCGAGGAAATAGCCTATCAGGCCGAAGATCACCGTGGTGCGGGCAACACAAGGAACCATCACCGCCAGTGTGGCGGTGATGAAGCGATCGCGCGGCGAGTCGAGGATGCGTGTTGCCATCACGGCAGGGACGCTGCACCCATACCCGGTGATGAACGGGATCACCGACTTTCCGTGCAGTCCGATCTTATGCATGAATACGTCCATCAGGTAGCCCGCACGCGGTAGATACCCGATGTCCTCCAACACAGCAAGACCGGTTAGAAACGGAATAAGGTAGGGAAGGACGATTCCGACCGCCCCAGCCACACCCTGAATTGTCCCTCGCAGCATGAAAAACCAGATTGTGTCAGGATTGATCACCGTCGCCAGCCCGTTCACCGAGTGATCAAACAGGTCCATGATAGGTGCCTCAACTAGCGCACCAAGACGAAAGACAAGAAGGAAGAACCCGTACATGATTGCGGCAAAGAAGATATAGCCAAAAAAACGGTGCATGAGAAGAGCATCGACCCGATCACGCAGACCGATCGTCGGCGAGCCAATCGTGGTCACCTCTTCGAACAATTCCATCGACAAGTGATGTCGTTCTGCTGCGAGGACCTCTTCTCCGCTGCGACCGCGCGATGCCGCGAGCTCCTCCCGCAGTTTCTCTACCAAATCGAACTCGTCGAACCCGTCCTCACGCGCAAGATCGATGAAAAACCGATCTTCCTCCAGCAGCTTGATCGCCATCAATCGTGGTGAGAATCCGTCCTTACCAAGACTTGAGGCCACACTCGCGGAGAGCTTCTCAACTACCTTCTCCACGTCACTGCTGTACTTGGGCGCGGGAACATCCGGGTGGTCCTTGGCTACCGCCACTACACTCGCCGCTGCTTGCTTCACACCGATTCCACGCACAGCGATCGCACTCACTACTGGAACACCGAGTCGCTCGGAGAGCGCATCAACATCGATCGTCAATCCCTTTCGCCTCGCCTCGTCTTCCATGTTCAGGCAAACGACAAGCGGAATTCCCATCTCCAGGATCTGCATTGTAAGCTCAAGGGCACGACTGAGAAGAGAGGCATCGATGACGTTCAATACGGCGTCAAACTCGCCGCGAACAATAAAGTTTCTCGTTTGCGCTTCGGCCTCATCTGTGGAAGTTAGAGAGTACGTTCCAGGAAGGTCAACGACCTCAGCCCGTTTGCCGGCGATCAGCGCCTCACTCTTCATGTACTCGACGGTCGTCCCTGGGAGGTTAGAGGTGTTCGCCTTGTACCCAACGAGGTGATTGAATATCGTGCTCTTACC
>CAZQUT010000122.1:0-3737 GCA_964596555.1 uncultured Thermotogae bacterium | reverse complement strand
CACGGAAAGGCACCGTTTGCTGGTCGAATGGAACGACACGGAGCGTGCGTATCCGAAGAATCGATGCATCCACGAGCTGTTCGAAGAGCAAGTCGAGAGGACACCGAACAGGGTCGCGGTGGTTTTTGGTAACGAGTCGCTTACGTATCACGAGCTGGCAGAACGCGTGGAGCATCTGGCAGTGCAGCTAAGGCGTTGCGGGATCCGAAGGAATATGCCGGTCGGAATCCGCCTGGAACGGTCGATCAACTTGCTGGTCAGCATCCTTGCCGTCCTCAAGGCCGGCGGTGCCTATGTTCCGTTTGACTTGGCAATTCCCAGGGAGCGATTGCTGTTCATGCTGGATGATGCGGCAGTGCGCTGTTTGATCACCCAGCGCAGTCTCAAGTCTGATCTCTCTGCATGGAAGGGCGAGCGCATCGTGCTCGATGGCGCGCCTCCCATTGAGGAAGCAGCGGTAACGCACGTTCCGACGTTGGCACGATCACTTCCGGATGACATTGCCTGCATCTTCTACACATCCGGTTCGACCGGGAAGCCCAAGGGGGTGATGCACACACACCGGAGCGTGGTGAACAATATCGACACCGCGTATGCCGTGCTCGGAGTTCGAGCGGACGATATCATTCTTCAGCTTACCTCCGCAGCGTACGACATGTCACTTCGGGATCTTATCGGACCGCTCCTCCATGGCGTGCATGTGGTCTTGGTCAGCGAATGGCAGATCAAGAACCCCGCCAGGATCATCTCAATCATGCAAGCGCAGCATGTCACTGCAATATTCGGCATCGTGCCGTCGCTTCTCACGGCTGTGATCGATGCCGTCTCTGCCCAAGGGACTAGCATTCCAGCCCTTCGGCTCGTTGCTGCCGGCGGCGAAACCTACTCTAGGGACCTTGCGCAGCGGATGCTCGCAACCTTCGGTCCGCAGGTTTGCCTGTACAACTGCTACGGCTTGACGGAAGTCACGGGAATAGCCACCGCGTATCAGATCGCGAACGTGCCGCCAGGTCAAGCTACGATCCCGATCGGCCACCCTCCGCCCAACGTGAACGTGTATGTTCTGAATCGCTCTCTGCACCTAACGGGAATCGGGATTCCGGGCGAAATCTGTCTTGCCGGACCCGGGGTGGCAAATGGCTATCTCAACCGCCCGGAGCTGACCGCCGACCGTTTTGTTGAGAATCCATTCGACTCAGCTACCATTCTTTACAAGACAGGAGATCGTGGTCGATGGCTGGCAAGTGGGGAACTCGAATTCCTGGGTCGCACAGATCGGCAGATCAAGCTGCGTGGATACAGAATTGAGCTGGGCGAGATTGAATCTGTCTTGTGCGAACATCCCGCGATCCGCCAGGCGGTTGCTACGATCTATGAACCTGAACCTGGAGAGAGACGTCTCGCGGCATACGTATCCTCAGATGCAACACCAGGGAATCTAGCCGTGTCTCTTCGGGAGCATCTTCGAGCACGCCTTCCCCGTTACATGATTCCGAGCCGGTTCGTTGTCTTGGATAGGTTGCCGCTGACGACTCGCGGCAAGGTGGATTACGCGGCACTTCCTCGACCATCCGGTTCGGAACATTCACTGATTGAGCCTTTCGTGGCACCAGAAACTCCAATCGAAAAATCGATCGCTGCAATCTGGAAGAATGTCCTGAGTGTCGATCAAATCGGAGTCCATAATGACTTCTTTGATTTGGGAGGTTATTCGCTGCTCGCGGTACAATTGATAGCACGGATCGAGAAGACGTTCGATGTCTCACTTCCGCTTTCCGTGCTGTTCGACTACCCGACCGTTGAGGCTCTGAGCCAGGCCGTCGAGGAGCAGAATCCCCTTCTGCACCGATCGACAGTGGTCTGTCTCCAGAAAGGCGATGGCCCTGCCTTCTTCTGCATCCCACCAGCAGCATCCAGCGTGAACAACTTTGCACAGCTGGTTCGGGCTCTCTCTCCGGACATTCCGTTCTACGGTATGCAGGCATTAGGGTTGGAACCAGGCGAGGTGCCGCAAGATAGCATCGAGGACATGGCGACGCGGTACATCGCAGACATGCGAGCGGTCCAGCCGAATGGTCCCTACTTCATCGGAGGGCGCTGCCTCGGCGGATACATCGCGTTCGAAATGGCTCTACAGCTTGCAAATGACGGCGAAGAAGTGGCTCTGTTGGCGCTTCTCGATCCCACAGGACCCCCTGGAATGCAAAGGGGTATCCATTACTACTTGCAGAGAGCCAGCTACTTCAGCCGCCGGAAGCAGTTGATGCATGCGGTGTTGCGCCGTATTCGCTGGAGCCTTCACCAAGTGCAGAGATTGCGTGTACTGCGCTATATAGGAACGCGGCACACACGAAGTATCCAACGCACGTACAAGGCACATTTGCTCGCCCAGAAGACGTATGAACCACACGTTTATGGTGGCACAATAAGCTTCTTTGCTTCTCAGGAGGAGTACAGTTCTGATGATTCTCGCCCCCTCTGGAAAAACATGACCAGTGGCGGATTCGAATTACATCTTATCCCCGGTACTCATCGCACAATGTCTAAAGACCCTCACTTACAAACACTAGTGCGAGAACTGGAGAACGTAATCTACGAAGCACGCCAGCGAACATCCAAGACTGCTCACAAGAAGGAACAGCAATCGTGAGAGATCCACTGCGTGGCCTGACCCTTGACGCTCTTCATGTATGGTGCATCCTCCTGAGTCAATCTGATGATGTTGTCCATGTGCTTGAAGAGCACCTCTCCACGGATGAAATTCGGCGCGCGGATCGGTACCGCCAAGAGCGGGATCGGTCTCGATACATCGTCGCACACGGTGCCTTGCGCGAATTGCTTGCAGATTACATGGCGCAGACGCCTCGTGACATATCCTTCGGCTACACAGCAACGGGAAAACCCTTCCTGACCAATAAGGGAGGCGGCGCACCCATTCGATTCAACCTCTCCCATTCTGGGGAATGGGCACTGGTAGGCCTTGCCCTTTCGACGGAAGTGGGCATCGACATCGAGCAGATCGACTCGGACGTTTCAGTCGAAGCTATCGCCGAGCGGTTCTTTTCTCGTAGCGAGTTCGAGGCCCTTCAAAGAGTGCCTTTGGAGCAGCGCCAAGCTGCGTTCTTCTCCGCCTGGACCCGCAAAGAAGCCTATGTCAAGGCTCGCGGAGACGGTATTGCCGATCGGCTCCGAAACTTCAGCGTTTCGGTCGATCCGGAGCAGAGCGCCCTCCTTCTGACTGACTCGATCGACGCGTCCGCCACGCTTCATTGGCGGATCTACGACCTCCACATTATCCCCAATTATGCAGCTGCCATTGCTGCGGAGGGTACGACACATCAGATCCACATGATGCGGTGGACGCACCCCCTTTTCTGATGCACTTGATCTTCATCCTGAAAGCTAGATCATGGGAAAGCCAAGAACCTGCCTTTCTGACACTGTCGCGGAAGACAGCATGGCGGTTCTACATTGTGTCTTGCGGGTGATGGCATGCAGTTGTTAAGGAAGATGTCTACCATAAGAAGAAGCCAGATGTTGGCAATGCTTCAGACTTCAACGTTGCAGACAAACTGCAATGCTACAAACATACTTCGTTCTATCGTCATTAACACCTGTGCGAGGGACGTAAGTTCCAGGGTCAAAGGCGTTGGTACTCACAAGGACCGTCGTGTAGAGTGTCACGCATCGTAAATACAAAGGAGGGATTTCATGAGCGAGAGAGTACTGGAGTTCAT
>CAZQUT010000121.1:0-3879 GCA_964596555.1 uncultured Thermotogae bacterium | reverse complement strand
CGCTTCCCGTGCAAACACAGTGGATGCACGAATCTTCTCGTTCGGGGTTGGCTACGATGTGAATACCCTTCTCCTCGACCGCCTGAGCCAGGAGAACCACGGGACAACGGTCTACGTTACGCCCGATGAGAACCTCGAACGGGCAATTTCCTCCTTCTACCGCAAGATCGCCTCGCCTGTTCTTACATCGCCGCGGATCACGATAGATGGGGTCGAAACGTACGATGCCTATCCAAATCCTCTTCCTGACATCTTCCGGGGATCACAGCTTCTGCTTGCCGGGCGGTATCGGGGTGATGGAGAAGCGACGATTACGATGAACGGCGACGTGGGAGGAGAGACCGCTTCGTTCATCGCGACGCGTGCTTTCTCTGCCCTTGCCCTCGATGAGGACTTCCTCCCTCGCGTGTGGGCGGGGCGCAAGATCGCCTATCTGCTCGATCAGCTGCGCCTCTACGGAGAGAGCGAGGAGCTGGTGGATGAGGTGATCGCGCTCAGCAAGAGATACGGGATCATAACCCCGTACACCTCCTTCCTCGTTGAGGAAGAACCGCTATCTGCAGATCAGATGGCACAAAGAATGACCCAGGCCGCCGCTGCCCCTGCAAGCGGAAAACAGGCGGTTGCCGGCGCATCGGCCGTGCGCAGCTTGGCCCAGGATGAAGCTGCGCCACCGGAAGCGGAAACTGTGAGAACTGTTGATGATCGTACTTTCTTTCTTAAGGATGGCGTATGGACCGAGAGCACGTACGGCGATGAAGAGACGATCAAGATCGTGGCGTTCAGTGCCGCGTATTTCGACATCCTTTCTCTAGAGCCGGAGCTCGCACCCTTCTTCGCCCTTGGCGATAGAGTGATCCTTGAAGTGGGAGCGGTCTACATCGAGATCGGACCGGAAGGGGCAGAGGCACTTACTAGTGAGATCAAGGATCAAATCATTAAGTAGTCCCCACTTATCGAGATGCGGGTGGTTGACTCTTGAAAGAGGAGACCACCCGCTCTTGTTGGTCTCATAGCGCATTTCTTGGTTCACGCGGATTCTGCCATCAGTTTGCCAGGGAGTCGTTTGCCAGAGTACTGTGGACTTCGACTAACAAGGCTCGGTCAGGGAGGATAGATGGAAAGCAAGTTGGATTTCGAGCGAATGTGGCTTCGAAAGTTTGCTACGGCTCTTGATGAGTTCGCTGGTGAGGAGAAGCGCAAAGAAGTGATGCGTGGGAGCAAGGAGCTTTCCTCCGCCTCGGAACGAGACGCAGTCGTTTGTTGGTCACGACAAGCGATGGAGCGCCTCACCAAGCTGGTCGATGGGAAGCAGGCACAGGATGTGATGACAAACTGTGCTTGCCAATACCCCAAGGCCGATCTTCGCGATGTTCGCTTGGCCTATGAGGAGACTGGCGACGTTGACGTAGCGCTTGGCATGCTGCAGCAGAAGTTTGAGACGTTCCTTAAAGAGACGATGCAGCTTGAGGACGAAATGATTCTTCAAATTGTCAACAGCGGATGGGGCTCTGCCGGAGTAAGGGAGGGCGAGACGATAGTTGCCACGAAGATCCCCAAGAGCGGGTATCTTGTCCAGTACATGAACGAATCTGATCCCGAGAAGAAGCGAGCGCTCTACTGCCACTGCCCGCGGATACGCGACGTGCTCAAGACATCAGAGACAATCCCGCCGGTCTACTGCTACTGCGGCGCTGGTTTCTACAAGGGTATGTGGGAGGAGATCCTGCAGGAACCTGTGGAGGTTGAGCTGCTAGAAAGCGTACTCAAGGGCGACGACGTGTGTAAGGTGGCTATACATCTGCCGCGTGCCTGAAAGTTGGAATGGAAGAATGATCTCCCGCAGGGACGCAAGGGCGCAGAGAATGACAGAAAACGAGATAGGGACAATTGTGGTTGAGTCGGCTATTGCCGTGCATCGCGAGCTTGGCTCGAGACTTCTCGAAACTGTGTATGAAGGCATCCCTGTGCGGGAATTGCAACGTCGCGGTCTGAATGTTGAGCGTCAGGTGCCCGTGGGGATCCAGTACAAGAACATCAGGTTTGACGAAGGGTTCCGGGCGGACATCATCGCCGATGGCAAAGTCATCTTAGAACTGAAGTCTGTTGAGCACATAAGTGCGGCACGCAAGAAGCAAGTCCAGACATATCTCCGACTGACAGGATGCAAGCTCGGGTATCTGCTAAATTTCGGCGAAGCCTTAATGAAAACGGGGATTACGCGATGTGTCAATGGCCTCGAAGAATGACATTCTCAGCGCCTCTGCGGGAGACACAAGAGCTTCTCTCTCGCCTGCCTGCTGGGCCTCATCTAAGCAGCCAGGATCGCAAAGTGGTGCTTGCTCATGTTCGTTGTTTGATTCTCGGTGGTTCCGTTGGTGTTCTTCGCGCTCTTGCGAGAAAATGCATCTCCTATCTCAAGCATGCTGGGCCAGCCACCGTAACCGAGTGAGATCATTTTCTCTTCTGTAGTTTGGCCCACGTCTTGCACATAGTAACAGTTCGATTGAATTGTTCGGTAGACGAGCCAACCAGATCATCCAGCCGATTCGGGAAGGGCCACGGACGTGCCTTCTTGAACGTCTGATTTTGTTCGTCGGTCTAGTATGTCTCTTGACCGCTCGATCCGGCATGGCTATACTAGGGCTATACAAAGGGATGTGGTCACATGCATACGAAGATTCAAAAGTGGGGTAATAGTCAGGGGCTACGGCTTGCCAAGAACGTGCTGGAAGACGCTCACCTCGGAGTTGGAGACGAGGTGGATGTCGCAGTGCAAGATGGCATTATCGTTGTCGCCCCAGCAAGGAGAATTCGCGGACGCTATCACATCGAGGACCTTGTAGCGCAAATTCCCGAGGACTACCATACAATCGAAGTCGATTGGGGGGAGTCGATAGGGAAGGAAGTATGGTAGATGGCAGCTTATATTCCCAGACAAGGCGACATTATCGCCATCACTCTCGATCCCCAGTCTGGGCGCGAACAGAAAGGACGCAGACTTGCCCTAGTTGTGAGCAAGGACTTGTTTAACAGTAGTACTGGTTTAGCCATTGTATGTCCCCTTACGAACACGGAAAGGGGATTTCCCTTTCACGTTCCTGTTCTGGAAAGCAGCAGCCTAACAGGATTCATCATGGTCGAGCAGGTCAAGTCAATCGACTTTCATGCTCGTGGAGCGAAACGCATTGAACGTGCCTCAGATGAGCTGCTGTCAAATGTGCTTTCGATATTGGACGCTTGCATCTACTGACCAACCAACAAGGCATATCGTTTCACCAGCATGCCGCAGGTCATTATAGTCATTATGATTGAAAACTAGGAGTGTGCATCGTGGCAATTATGAGGCTCTGGCACGGCAAGGTTTCCATTGAGAAGGCTGATGAATATCAACAGTTCATGATCGACAAGGCGGCGCCAGATTACGGGTCTGTTGATGGGTTACTGAAACTGTATTTCCAGCGGCGAGACGAAGATACAGTAGCCCATTTCCTTCTTGTAACCATCTGGAAATCGATGGAGGCAATTAAGAAGTTTGCAGGGGCGTAACCTGAACTTGCGAAGTACTATGCAGAAGATGAAGACTTTCTGCTGGAAAAAGAGAAGTGCGTGACTATGTATGACGTATTTTATGATAAGTAGCGTAACTAGTTACTGGCGGCCAACAGTCTATCTCGCGGCGTTCTTGGGGAGCTTCCATGAGGACAAATACGCTTGCGAGTTAGTGATGTGGAGAAGACGGTACGTTCTCAGTCGCTGCACAGAGTCGTCATCCGAGTAGCCCATCCGATTATTGACAAGCGTCACGTGACGCTTTACAATTCGGGCATGATCAAGACTTTTGCGGACAAACGTACGCTGGAGTTGTACGGTACAGGT
>CAZQUT010000120.1:0-3915 GCA_964596555.1 uncultured Thermotogae bacterium | reverse complement strand
TAATGAAGGCGTTCGAGCTATCGGAGTTCTCCAGGAAGCTGTTCATTGCTGGATTGCGGGTGCGCTTTCCCGAAATGGTGGAGGACGAACTGAAAAAACTGTATCTGGAGCGCCTTGACAAATGTCACAACAGGAACTACTGAGAAGGGTTATTCAGGCTCTGTCGCGCGGGAGTATCGAGTACATGCTGACCGGTTCGCTCGCTTCGAGCCTGCAGGGAGAGCCACGATCGAGTCATGACATAGACATCGTTGTTGCCATCAAAAAGGCGGCGATCGCAGATCTTGTTAACTCCTTTCCGCCTCCTCGTTTCTACCTGAATGCGGAAAGCGTTGTCCAGGCGGTCGAGAGAAGAGACATGTTCAATCTCATCGATTCGCATACAGGAGACAAGGTCGATTTCTGGCTGCTCACCGATCAGCCATTCGATCGAATGCGTTTCTCGCGGCGCCGCGTTGAGGAAGTGATGGGGTTGCAGATCGCCATCTCTGCTCCCGAGGATACAATCCTGGCAAAGCTAAGGTGGGCCAAGCTCTCTGGAGGCAGCAAGAAGCAGTTCACGGATGCCTTGCGCGTTTACGAAGTGCAATTGGGTAATTTGGACATCGCTTACTTGCAGGACTGGGCCAACAAAATAGGTGTGGAAGACTTGCTAGAAGAAATTGAGGCCGAAGCAGAGACAATAGAGGATGATTCATAGAAACGATTAGAAAGAGTCTCCTCGCAACAACTCGCGTAACGTCAGATGCAGGATTTAGTCTTTCACGTGAAGTTTTCTCGCCGCTCGCAATTTCGCACTGCGCGCACGCGAGTTCTTCGCAATCTCGTCAGGAGAGGGAAGAATCGGCTTCTTGGTGAGCACCTCCATCTCCACCTTTTTATCGCACATGCACACAGGTAGATCCGGCGGGCAGATACAGGAGAGCGCCTTGTAACGGAAGAATCCCTTTACGATACGGTCTTCCAGTGAGTGGAAACTGATCACCGCCATTACTCCTCCTGCAGAGAGGACGGAGAATCCCGCCTCCAGCCCCTTCTCCAGGTTATCGAGTTCGTCGTTTACCGCGATTCTAAGTGCCTGAAAGGTACGCGTCGCTGGGTGAATGCGCGGGGGATGGAACTTGCGAGGTATGGCACCGAACACAACCCTCGTTAGCTCGTCGGTTGTCTCGATTTTCCCCTTCGCACGCGCTGCCACGATCGCACGAGCAATACGATGCGCAAAGCGCTCCTCGCCGTAGCGCGCGATGATGTCCGAGAGTTCTTTCATTGACAAGTCGTTGACAAGGTTCGCCGCGCTCACGCCTCCCGTACGATCCATGCGCATGTCTAGCGGCCCACTCGTACGGAAGCTGAACCCACGCTCGGGTCGATCGAGTTGGAGGGACGACAGACCAAGGTCGAGCAGAAATCCATCGATCCGGTCCACTCCAAGACTCCCCAGGATGTCCACGCAATTGCGGTAGTTATCGTGCACAAAGCGAACACGACCGCCAAACGGTGCAAGGCGTTCCTTGGCGATCGCCAATGCCTCCTCATCCCGATCGATTCCGACCACTTCGATTGTGGGGTATGCTGCAAGGATGGCCTCGCTGTGCCCTCCCATGCCAAGCGTACCGTCGACGATCACCCCACGCGGCCGTGGCGATAGCAGCTTCACCACCTCATGCATGAGCACCGGCTGGTGGATATGGCGATAATCAGCCTGTTCTACGTTCATAGTTCCTCCAGTATGGCGAGAAAACGCGAGAATCCCTCTACTGCCCGCGCATGCATGGCAACGTACGCCCCGCGCACAGACGCGAGCGATGGCGGCGAGCCAAGAACCCGCATTACCTGATCGCAAGAAGGAAAATTAATGCACGGAATCTCTAGACCACTACTCTCTTTCGCTTCAGCGACGAAGGCATTGATCTTTTGATCTTCGCTGATCGCGATCATCGGCACTCCCGCGCGTAACGCAAACTCCAACCCGTGCAAGCGCGATGATATCACGAGGTCCGCCTTTTCGAGGACGTGCATTGTATTGTCGATCGTATCGGCGCGCACGATGCGGCAGGGAACGCTGGAACGCTCAGCGATCTTCTCGCTGAGGTCTAGATCCTGCGCGGGGAAGAATGAAAGGAGAGTAACGGAGATCTTAGTTCTGCGTGAGACCTCATCGAGCATGTGCACGGTCTTCTCAACCATTTGACCCTTGTCAGTTCCTTGTCGTTTCGAGTGGGTAGTGATTTCCGATTTCGGTTTGCGCGGGACGGATACCAAAGGGAATCTACCACGAAGAGCACGACGGGCACGAAGAGCAGAACTTGATGAGCCGTCAAGTGCCATAATTGGCTGTGCAATGTGACCAAGCTCAGGAACAGGATCAAGCGGTTCGTCCTCTGACCCCTTCGTGCCCTTCGTGGTAAGACAGTTCTTTATCTCTGGGAGCATCTTGAAGCTTGACCCTTTATCTTGAGTTACCCACCTGGAACGACAAAGAAGCCCCTCGTTCTTCGTTCCTTTCAGGCAAAGGACTATGTTACGCGCCGCCGACGATCGCGCTGGTAGAACATCAACCGGGGGAAGAAGGAAGAACAAGTCACCATCGAGAACGGCGTTCAGGCCCTCATTGCGCAGAAACTCAGCACTTCCTTGATCGCGACAACCGATGTAGGCTGCATGCTTCAGTGCAATGCGTGTCAGCAGCCGTGCAAAGCGCCCGTGGATCGGACCAATCCCTTGGCCGAGGAGAAAGACGGATCGCTTTGCGATACGCGAAAGCCCCATCAATCCAAGGTAATACAAGAGCGAGCGGTTGCTCGTCCCATTCTGTAGCAGCCCACCTCCTCCAAGGACAAGCGCCCGGCTGCGGCGCATAGCATCGTACACACGCAGCACTGATCTGCGATTGATTTCGTCCTGCGCCTGCGGCCGAGCAGTGAGCCAGACAGCATCTATACCGCGTTTATCAAGCGCATCGCGCAACGCAACACGGATCGCCTCATCCCCGAGGTTCCCGTATCCATAGTAACCGGCGATAACGATGTCTGCTTTCCTGTTCATTACTTCGTCAAGTGTACTGATATCGAACTGTTCGCGCAGTGCACTGCTCTTCGCAGTATGCCAGAACCTAGATGTAGGTCTTCTTATCCGTCACTCTGTCCAACTGCTATTCCCGCATTCCGTGAAGCTAAGGACGCCTCTATTCTAACGAAGTTGCGGGCATTCCAACTAATGTTTATAATCAGTCATCTTAAATTCCGCAGGTGATCAAACACGCAGCTCTATGGTGGCTCTGCAAGCAGTAGTGTGCGCAACCTTTTGGATACTCAATTGGCTTCTCGGTTGTCAGCTTTTGAGTGTGATATTAATCTGCCTGATCGAGTTGCTGAAGACACCATATGCTCCATACTAGACAACATTGTTTCGCGGGGCAAGCCTACCCTGTGCTCGCCATACATTGAACAGGTGCTTGCTGAGCGGTTGTTACTCACACATAGGACCATTACTGGAGGAAGCATTCGCTTTGAGCTTGCCGAACATCCCGATGACAAGATACGGAATCTGATACATCGTTCACTTGTGTGCGCTGAGCCTCGACTCCGCCACACGGAACAACAGCTTTCTTCTTGTGATAGCGATGAGGAACGGCAATTCCTACGAACAATCCTACCCACCATTATCGGGCCATATGCTGGCCAGCTGCTGGAACTACAACGCCCGCTTGAATCGATTGTTATAAATGGTAAACACAAGGAACAAAGGGTGGATTTCGCATGTGAGTTCCCGATAAGAAGCAGGGGTACGCGTGGTTTAGTGATCGAAGTCGACGGGAGTCAGCATGATGAAGAACCACAAGAGAGTTTGGATAAGGTACGAGATGAAGCTGTACGTGAAGCGGGATGGGAAACCGTTCGTATCAAGACTAGG
>CAZQUT010000119.1:0-3930 GCA_964596555.1 uncultured Thermotogae bacterium | reverse complement strand
TGTTTGTGTTCATCATCTCCAAGGCGCTCCTCATTCAGCGCAAATCCCCGGCCATCGGGACCAAGTCTCTTGTTGGAATGAATGGAGAAGTGAAGATCAGTATGGACCCGCAAGGGACTGTGTTCGTCAACGGAGAGTACTGGAAGGCACGCTCACTCGAAGGGAGGATCCCTCCCGGCGAAGATGTTACAGTCGTAGGGATGGAGGGGCGTACGCTCCTTGTGCGTTATGCACGGCAGGTCCGTTCCTCGATCGAGGCGCCCCTCACAACGAAAAGGAAGGAAGTATGAAACAGATTGCCATAGTTGCAGCGACGGTTGCTGTGATCTTCCTCCTTGCCGGGATACTGGTTGCCCTCATCCACGTTGGCAGGACTGGGATGACAGTCAATGTGACCGGAATAGTCGGCCTGGAAAACGCGGCAGGTGGTATAGGCCTCACCATGCCAAACCCAGTCAACCTGATTGCGACCGGGCCGGAGAGCGAGCCCATCCCCGCTGACCTATCCGTCTTCCGCTGTCCCAAGTGTGGCGGCACCATGCTCCCCGTTCGCTTCAATGTCCTCAACGGCGAGATCACGTGGAAATGCACGGAATGCGGATACACGATCACGGGTGACGAGGAATATAGCCCATAGGCGTGGTTCATCCGCCAGGAAGGCGCCCCTTCTGCCAGAGCTGTTGGAAGAATGCTTCGTAGGGAGCAGCAACATTGGGGAAGTCTATGAACGCGATGTCAGTCTCGTTATTCCGCGCAAGTGAGTAGTAGTTCCAGTTGGTTGAGCCAAGGATCACTGTTCGCTGATCGATGATTACGAGCTTGGCGTGTGTTACGATGCTGGGATCGTCCATGCGCACATCCACACCGTGATCGGATAGATGGCGAGCGGCCTGCAGATTTGCCTCTTTGTCCGATGCGTAAAACGCGCAGTCGTCCATGTACACGCGCACATCCAGGCCGCGCCCTGCAGCAGTGATGAGCGCATCGAGAATGTTGTTTGTCACGCTCTGTTGATACTGCGGGTAATGGGAGATGCGATACATCACCACGTGAATCGACTCACGTGCCTGTGAAACCAGCCTAAACAGGACCGCCGGGTAATTCTCCGTATCCACCGTCTCCGGCAGCGGAATGATTAGCGGCTCATCGGGCGAGATGGAATCAACCTGAAGCTTCACCGCGCCAGGGAATAACGTCCCGTTCCACAGGCGATCAAAATACGAAGCGAAGACCTCGCCCACGGCGGCATCCTCGATCGATATGTCGGCCTGCTCTTGGTCGTAGAACGAGTGCTGGTTCCAATTCGTCGAGCCGAGGATGACGATACGATGATCAATGACGACAAGTTTTGCGTGTGTAGTGACGGACGGATCGTCGAAGTGGGCGGAAATACCATGTGCAAGCAGGTAGTCGATCGTCGGCCGGTTCTTGTCGGTGATCGATTGTGCCCAGTCGCTTTCATCCAGCAGGACGCGTACGACAACGCCCCGATCGGATGCGGCGACGATGGCATCCCATAGGCTCACCTCATCAAGCTCTGCATTGGAAAGGAGAATGTCAAGTGACCGATCCGCCAAGGCAATCGCATCGCGCACATACTCGCAGTAGGTGCAGCTTCCTATGGTGCCAATAAGCGGCAGGACAGTCGTCTGTGCGCAGGTCGCGCTTGAGATACTGACGACAAGCACGATAGCAACAAGCAAGATCCAAGCCCATCTCTCCTCACGTTGTACCATCATCATCATCTGCGATAGAATTCTACCCGGAGGAACACTAAATGGTCAAAGAATTGAGTGCAAATCAACTACGTCGCACATGCGACCCTAAGTCTTTCAACTTCAGCACAACCGCCGAGGTGGAGCCACTGGACCGCATCATCGGTCAGGAACGCGCCATCGAGGCGCTGAAGCTAGGCCTGGGGATAAAGGACCGCAAGAATCGGTACAACATTTACGTTGCCGGAGGAACGGGAACCGGGAAGATGTCTGCCGTCGAATATTTCCTCAGTCACGCTAGCGTGGATGAACCGACACCGCCCGATCTTTGCTACGTCCATAACTTTGAGAATCCCTACAGCCCACACTGCCTGGAGCTTACCGCCGGCATGGGAGTGCAGCTACGAGACGACATGGAGCACCTCATCACCCGCCTCAAGATAGAGATTCCCAAGGTTTTCGAGTCGGACGAGTTCAAGGCGCGCAGCAAGCGAATAAACGAAGGCTTCACCGAGAAGCGATCAGCCATCTCTGACGCCATGGAGGAGAAGGCACGCGCATTGGGGTTTGCGATTCAACGCACGCCGATTGGGATAAACACCCTTCCCCTGCAAGAGAAGGGAGAGCCGCTGAGCCAGGAGGAATACGCCGCCCTCTCCGAGGAGGATCGTGCGGAGATACGTGAGAAGCAAAGCAAGGTGCAGGCGGTCATCCAGGAGAATATGCAGGACATGGCGCGTATTGAGGAGGAGCGTGAGGAGGAGATAAAGAAGCTGGCGAAGGAGGCCGTGCTGTTCACCATCGAGCCGCGCTTTAACCAACTCAAAGAACGCTACGGAACACTAGAGCGGGTTGTCGGTTTTCTCGAAGATGCCAAACACGACATCGTCGAGCACCTCGGCCAGTTCAAGGACGGGGGGAAGAACGCCGCTCCCAAGGGAGTGCTCCCGTTTCCCATGCCTCAGACCGATCCATTCAAGCGCTACTACGTCAACGTGCTCGTCGATAATTCCAAGACGGAAGGCGCACCGGTGATCGTGGAGCAGAACGCCACGTACACTAACCTGTTTGGCTCCATCGAGCGTCGCGTTCAGATGGGAGTGGCAATTACCGACTTCAGCATGATCAAGCCCGGGTCGCTGCACCGCGCAAATGGTGGCTACCTGGTGCTGAACGCCAATAACCTGTTTCGCGTCGGCCTCTCCTGGGAGGCACTGAAGATCGCCATCAAACGGCGCGAGATCAGGATCGAGGACCCGCTGCAAATGCTCGGTTACTCGACCAGCGAGGGGCTCAAGCCGGAGCCGGTCCCATTTCACATGAAGATTGTCATCATCGGCAACCCGCAGATCTATCAGCTCCTGCACTACTACGACGAGGACTTTCCCAAGCTTTTCTCCGTGAAGAGCGACTTCGACACAGAGATGGAACGCACCCCGGAGCACGAACAGGAGATCGCCCGCTTCCTGCGCGCTCGCTGTGAGGAGGAGCCGGCGATGCTCCCCTTCGATGCTGGTGGCGTGGCTAAGGTGGTGGAGTACTCCTCCGAGCTTGCCGGGGACCAGAAGAAGCTCTCCTGTCGGTTCGGGAATCTGATCTCGATCGTCAAGGAGGCGTCGTACTGGGCACGCGAAGAGGGCTCGACGCATGTAGCCGCCGAGCACGTCCGCATGGCGCTGCACAAGAGGGACAACCGGTTAGGCCTCCTCGAAGAGAAGATCCAGGAGATGATCGCCCGCGGTCAGCTCCTCGTAGATACCGAAGGAGAGAAAGTCGGGCAGGTGAACGGCCTCGCCGTCCTCCAACTGGGAGACTACATGTTCGGAAAGCCGTCGCGGATCACGGCGACAGTGCACACCGGTAAAGGCGGGATCGTCGACATCGAACGAGAGGCTGATCTCGGCGGGCACACGCATACAAAGGGAATCATGATCCTGAAGGGTTTCCTTGGTGAGCAGTTTGCCGATAAGAGGCCACTCAGCCTATCAGCAAGCCTTGCCTTCGAGCAGAGCTACTCAATGATCGACGGAGACAGTGCTTCCAGCACAGAGCTGTACGTGCTCCTCTCCAGTCTATCGGGCCTGCCTATCAAACAAGGGATTGCCATCACCGGATCGGTGAATCAGAAGGGAGAGATACAACCGATCGGCGGAGTGAATGAGAAGATCGAGGGTTTCTTCAAGGTCTGCCAGGCCAAGGGAATGACCGGCGAACA
>CAZQUT010000118.1:0-4015 GCA_964596555.1 uncultured Thermotogae bacterium | reverse complement strand
TGAGAAACATAGGCGTAAAGGGAATTTTACCTATGTCGCTTCCCGTGCGCAATCACTGCTTGATTCTACTGACAACAGTAGGTACCATGACTTTTGTAGGGGATGGAGTCCCCCGCGCATCCGCCCTTTGGGCTAATGACTCCTGCCAAGAAGGCTTGGTGGGAGCATCGCAAAAAAAGTGATATAACAGCTCCTTCTAAGCGACCAAGTAGGAGGAGTTTTCTCATGGGGTTGACCAGCAGGGCTCAACAAGCGACAGAGCGTGATAATGCCATGGACACTTACGCAAGCTCAGAGTCAACCGATCTGTCTGCAATCCTCTCCAGCGCAGTAGCGTCCATTCACAACCTCGGAGCGGGCTACGACCTGATCGCGGGAAGGCTCGTTGAGCTATACGATCGCTTGGCGGAGGGCAGATTTCATCTGGCAGTGCTCAGGCAGTTCAAGCGCGGCAAGAGCACGCTCCTTAACGCTCTCTTGGGAGGGGAAATCCTTCCAACGGCTGTCGTACCGTTGACGGCCATCCCGACGTTCATCCGTCATGGCGAAAAGCGTCTTACTCGGGTCTACTTTCAGCAGCGGAATGATCCGCGACAGGTGGAGGCGAAGACGCCGGAGCAACTGCGCGACTTTCTCACCGATTACGTAACCGAGACGGGCAATCTGAACAACGAACTGGGTGTCTCTCTTGTGGAAGTCTTCCACCCATCGCCCCTGTTGAGCGTGGGTACAGTATTAATCGATACTCCAGGGATCGGTTCAACCTTCCGTCACAACACCGAGGCAACGCTCAACTTCCTGCCCCAGTGCGATGCGGCGCTGTTCCTGGTTCCAGCCGATCCCCCGATTACGCAGGTGGAACTGGAAGATCTGAAACTTGAGTATCAGGTGGGTGATGAAGGTGGCTAAGACAAGGACCGCGCTGTCGAGCGTTCCCCGCAGGAGCGATACCCAAGGTGGATATGTGAGCGATCAGGAAGAGGATGATCGCGCAGACAGCATACAGGCATTCAAGAGCATTCTCTTTTCAAGGATCAGGCGGGAAGACTTGCGGGAGACGCAGGAGCCGCCCGATTTCTTCCGCGATCTCAATCTCGACCAAGTGGTGGATGCAATTACTAGCGCTTGGGATGAATTTAATCTCAAGCCGTTCTTCTACAGGCCTCTAAGGGACACGGACACGATTATCTATCGCCAAGAGGTGATGCGTGACCTGGAGGACGTAGCAACGATGGATGCCGTCAAGTCGTTCACAGACCGGATGCGTGTCAACCTCAGGTACCTTAGGCATTCACAGGAGCGAAGCTACAAGGAGCAAAAGGAAGGTTGGTTTTTGGAGAGCGCGAAGCTCTACTGCGAAGCGGTGGAGGGGTTATCCAGTGATCTCGACGGCCTTACCCTGAAATCACGCGGACTGCGATCGCTGCGCGAGTACCTTACAAGGTATCTGCGCTCCGACTCGTTCATGATGCTGGCCGCCGAGACAAAGAAACTGGCCGATGATCTAGCGGCGATCCGCTATTCGCTTATCATCAAGGGAAATCGCATCACCGTGCGCGACTATGACGGAGAGGAGGACTACGCCGTCACCGTCGAGGAGACGTTTCGTAAGTTTCGCCACGGGGAAGTGAAGGACTACCGCCGCGACTTTAAGGGCTCGGGGATGAACCACGTCGAGGCGTGGATACTGGAGCGGGTGGCATGGCTAAATAGACCTGTGTTCAGGGAATTGGAGACCTTCTGTACTGGCCACATCGGGTACATTAACGAGACGGTCTCCAGGTTCTACCGCGAGATCCAGTTCTACGTTGCTTACCTAAGGTATGTGGGAGTCTTCCGCCGCGCCAATCTGCACTTCTGCTACCCGCTGGTCTCGGACAGCAAGGAGGAGAGTGTGCGGGATGCATTCGACCCAGCGCTGGCGCGCAATTTCATCTATCAACAGGGGACCATAGTCCCGAACAACTTCTTTCTGCACGGCTCAGAGCGCATCATCGTTGTCTCCGGGCCGAATCAGGGGGGGAAGACGACGTTTGCGCGCATGTTCGGTCAGTTGCACTATCTGGCCAGTCTCGGCTGCCCCGTCCCTGGCACGCAAGCAAGCCTCTTTCTCTTCGACAATATCCTTACCCACTTTGAGAGGGAAGAGGACATCGCCAATCTGCGCAGCAAGCTGGAGGACGACCTGGTGCGGACCCATCAGATACTGGAGCGTGCCACCTCAAGGAGCATTCTCATCATGAACGAGGCATTCGCCTCCACTACGATCAATGACGCACTTGCGCTGAGCAAGAACGTCTTAGAGAAGATAACGCAGCTGGACACGCTATGTGTCTTCGTGACATTCCTCGATGAGCTGGCATCTCTCAACGAAAAGACCGTGAGTATGGTGAGTACGGTCGACCCGAACGATCCGGCAGTGCGCACCTACAAGTTGGAACGCCGCCCGGCAGATGGACTGGCGTACGCCATCGCCATCGCCAGGAAACACGGTGTTACCTACGAGCAATTGAAGGAGCGGATCGGAGGATGAAGGCTCTGTTGATGCATAAAAACAAGGATTTCAACTTGCAGGAGGAACTGCCGCAAAACGAACCCGCACTTAGGCAGGACCTTGAGCTAGACACCCTCCTTGATACGATGGCGTGTGAGGACGAATTCCTCTTTGATGTGGCGCACAAGGCCCTCCTCTCCGGCCTGCGCACTGACATCGACACGATCGCCTACAGGCAGACGGCGATGAAGGATTCCTTGAACAACCCAGAAGTGGTCAGATCACTCTACGCCTTGGCGGTGGAGGCGATCGAGACAAAGCGTAATCAGCGCCTGGGCATATTCAGCCATAATCCAAGCGCGATACTGAACGGCTCCATAAACCTGGTCGAGATGTTCACCAATATTCTGGAAAAGCTGAGGAATATCGCACGCGATAATGCTGAGGAGTTCAGCTCTGAAGCCTTTTCAAACCTGTTCTCAACGCTCAACGAAGAGCTGAGCGATGAATACCTCTCATCGATCAAGGATCGTCTGCAGGAGCTGAGGTTCCGCCGTGGGATACTGATCAGCGCGGAGCTGGGCATGGGAAACGAGGCCAGAAACTACGTGTTGAGAAAACGCAAAGAAAGACGGTTCATGCAGCAGGTGTTCGGTAAACACGGCCGTTCGTATTCCATCGCCATCAACCCGCGCGATCAGGCCGGCGGAAGGGCTCTGTGGGAATTGCGTGATCGCGGGGTGAACCTCGCCGTAAACGCCCTAGCCCAGTCTGCCGATCACATGCTCAGTTTCTTTCAAATGCTGAGAGCGGAGCTCGCCTTCTACGTGGGTTCCCTCAATCTCTACGAACAGCTCTCGGAAAAGGGAGAACCGATCTGCACCCCCAAGCCGTTTCCCGTCGGTACGCGTCGGCTCTCCTTTGCCGGACTGTACGATGTGTGTCTCACCCTGCACATGGAGGACAGGGTGGTCGGCAACTCCGTAGAAGCTGATGGTAAGAGCTTGGTGATGATCACCGGTGCCAACCGCGGCGGAAAATCGACGCTCCTGCAAAGCGTTGGTCTTGCGCAATTGATGATGCAGTGCGGCATGTTCGTCGGGGCTGAATCGTTTAAGGCTAGTCTGTGCACCGGCCTGTTCACCCACTACAAACGCGAGGAAGATGCCTCGATGAAGAGCGGCAAGTTCGACGAGGAGATCTCCCGGATGAGCGAGATTGCCGATCTCATAACTCCGGGATCCATCGTCCTGTTTAACGAGTCGTTTGCCGCTACCAACGAGCGTGAAGGCTCGGAGATCGGCCGGCAGATCGTGACCGCCTTGATAGAGAAGGAGATCAAGATCTTCTTCGTCACCCATCAATATGAGCTTGCACGTGGCCTGTTCGGTGATGGTAGAGACGATGCCCTCTTCCTGCGTGCCGAGAGGCTAGAAGACGGAACCAGGACCTTCAGGCTCATCCCAGGCGAGCCGCTAGCGACAAGCTATGGCGAAGATCTGTACCGGGAGATATTCCTGG
>CAZQUT010000117.1:0-4050 GCA_964596555.1 uncultured Thermotogae bacterium | reverse complement strand
GATTGGCAATACGAATGTCATTAGCGTCAGCTTCTACTTTGGGCATTGCTCGGAGAGTGTGGGGTCCCTGACTGGTCCATGTTCGTAGCCTTGCAATTATGCATTCCAAATGCACAATTGCAAGGCAGGAAATACGCGTACCGACTCAATGTGTCATACTATTTCGGGTGGGATAAGCAGTATCGTGGTTAGCGGTACCGGTGAGAGTTGGGAAACAGGATTGAGCCTCACCATTACCAAGGCTCTCGTCGAAGCAGACGGTGGCTAGATTTAGGCTCATCAGAACGCTCCTAAAACGGGGCGTGTATCTACGAGAACCACGAAGAGTAAAGATTTCGTACCTTAGCTTTCTTCCACTGCTCAGAGCCAAGAATGCAGCATCTCTTAAAGCGTTCCTTGATGACACGGAGACGGGGACCGGCGGGAGCCAGGCAGTCAGAGAGACCGTGGACCCCATGAGCCACATCCCAGTATCGGTGGAGTTGCACAGCGACCCCCAGGCTGCTCAGCTGGCAACTGAGCAGCCATCTACCCATCTCAGCGGCGATGCTCCCGTCTCCGTACAGAATGCAGTAGTAGACCCCAAGCCTGTGTCGAAGCTCCTCCCGGCCGACGGCCGACCCTAACAACTAGCCTTCGAGAGCGCCGAAGTCAGCGGCAACGGGGACGTAGATGGCATCCCAGAATATCCACGCGGATGTCGCATCAGCCCCATAGGCTCGCAGGCACACATACTCCACGTCAGGTTCGGGGTCCTGGTACCCGGTATAGAACGTAGCAAGCATTTCCTGAAGGACATCCAGATTACTTCTCTCGATCCGACCGAGCACGTGGAGCTGGGACTCTCTGGGTTGGAGAGCTACCGCAATGCATACGAGTTCCGCGAACTGTGTTGCGGAGTCAGCCAGCCATCCCTGGTTGTATGAGAGACCTGCAACCACCTTGAGGTCTCCCTGGATCGGAGTCTCCTGCGGATTAATCAGCAAAACGGCCAATTCGCCGTCCGCTGTGTAGGTCCCCACGACCTGAATCCAACCCGCAGCCTGGCCGTCGAGCAGTGGGACAAACCCGTAGCTCTGTGCCCAGAGAGGATCTTCCTCGCGGGCCCCGCCTCCTCCTGCTAACTCGGGCTTAGGTCCGGGGCTGGGTATTGGCTTCGGGATTGGGATCGCAATGGGACGTGGCTGGATTGGGATCGGATCGGGCTCAGGATCGGGCTCAGGTACGGGGATGGGTATTGGCTTCGTGATTGGGAGCTGGATGGGACGTGGATGGATTTCGATCGGAATGGGACGTGGCCGGATTACGGGGGGGTCCTCCGGGGGGTTAATGCTGTTCCCAGGAAGATCTTTGGCAAATCCAGCCATCACGGTACCAAGAACAGCAACGGTCAGCATGCAGATGAGGACTATCCTCAAAGCTCGGTAAATCATTGTGCACCTCCTGCAGATGCGATAGCGGGCTCATAGTGTGATGGCTCGAAACGCTGAGGACATCTCCAGCTGGATATGCCCCCCACGCTCTTGCACCCGACTTGGTAATTTAGATAAGGTGATTGTAACACATAACCTATGCAGTAGTCTGTAATAGGTAACACATTTGGCGCTTCAGGGTTTAGTGTGGGCAGGGAAGGGCAGAGGCGATATTCTTTGAGGCATGAGAGACAAAGACTTGTACGCACAGATTCTGGGGATTAGGTATCCGTGGTTTGTTGGCGAGGTTGAGTTACAGCTTCAGGAGGAGGAATGGATCTGCGTCCACCTTACCTAGTCATCGATGAAGCTCACCATCTTCCAGACTGGGGTGAGGGTTTTCGCCCGTCGTACAACAAGCTGGGGCAGGTGAGACATGAACTTGGGGACCCACCGGTGTTGTGTTTCACTGCCACTGCGCGATCGCGAAGCCAGTCTGAGCTGCTAGAGTCTCTTGGGATCCTTGACGCTCACGTCTTCCACCGCAACGTCGATCGCCCAAACATCGCATTGTTAAGGGAATTCATTCCATCAACGGAACGCCGCTACAAACTGATGGCTCGGTTGATCCATCAGTGCAATGGAAAGGCGTTGATCTTTGTCCCAACGCGCAGAATAGGAAAACAAGTCCGACGGGGTCTTGCCGCCTTTGATTTGGATGTGCCCTTTTTCCACGGTCGTTTGGATAAACTCGAGCGATCCACCATCCAGGGTAGATTTTGCGACCAACTTGCCCCTGAGCTAAACACATTGATTTGCACTAACGCATTTGGCGAAGGAATAGACGTCACGAACATTCGCCTGATAATCCACGAAGGACAGCCTGCGTTGCCTGAGGAGTATTGGCAGGAGATCGGGAGAGCGGGCCGCGATGGAGAGGCAGCAACCGCTGTTCTTTTCAAGCGTGATGATGACGTCAGAATTCAGCGGTTTATGGTCGAGAAGCAGCCAGTCCAAGTTAGTCTCTTTCCAGAGCAGGAGAACGATGCAGGAAGAAGACGCCGGTTGAAGGCCATTACAGCGCTTGATCACATGATCAAGAACAAACATCGCTGCTTCCGAAGGCAATTGCTTGGTTATCTTGGCGCTGTTGATCGCCAGCCTAAGCGTTCCTTCGGCATGAAGATTGTTGAGAGGCTCTTTTCCACTCGCAAGGCTCAGGCCAAAGACAAGTTCTGCTGCGATTCTTGCAACCCGGAAGAAACACGTGGATTTCTCTGGGTAGAGAGCGGGCGACGTCTAGGGTGAGGCGGTATCTGGTACTTGACAAGCAACGTGAGCGACGATCCTGATTGTCCCGCCTAAAGGAGCATTGTGTACTAAGCCCGTACACGCATTTCCTTGCTTGCAATTTTGCATTTGGAATGCACAATTGCACGACGAGGGGCAGCCGATGATAGTAATGATACGACCCCATACGCTCTGCGTTGGCGTGACTACTTGTACACGTGGCAACGTGGCGGGAGCGGTTTCCGATTAAATACGGGTCTTGTCAAGATGACGCGCGATCAGCATCTTGATCAAGGATTGCCTGGGAACGCTCAATTGCTTTGCTTCCCTATTCAACCCAGCAATCATCCAAACAGGCAGGACTATATTGGCACGCCTTTGTTCTTGCCGGGGCCGGCGAGCCTTCGATAGATCAAGGCGCTTTGTGATGTTCTCATCGGCATCGAATTTCTTGTCCAGATCCGTAGCTTTCATAGGTCTCCTGCGCCTTCTTAAGAGATGCGGCGGACCCATCATACAGTCGGCAGCGTGAAATAGAAGCAGGCACCACCTGTTGGAGCGTTCTCTGCCCAGATCTGGCCGCTGTGCGCTTCGATCAGAGCTTTGGCGATGGCCAGGCCGAGGCCGGAACCGCTGGATTCTCCGCTCTCTCTGGTTCGTGCAGCATCAGCGCGGTAGAAGCGGTCGAAGACGTGCTCCAGATCTTCTTCGGAGAGGCCTGGTCCGCTATTGCAGACGCTTACCTGCTCCGTGTTCTCATTGATGTTCTTGGCCGCGATGCTGATTGCGCCGCCTGATGCTGTGTAGCGCATGGCGTTGGCGAGCAGGTTCAATAGCACCTGCTCGATTCGCTGACGATCGGCATTGACGGGTGCGAGATCCGGGGGGAGATCTATCCGCAGTGCGACTCCGCGATCCTCAAGTTCGACTTCGACGGTTGCACGTATCCGCTCGACCAGCTCGTTCAGATCGAGTGCTTCTTTGTGAATCGATAGCTGCCCCGCGTCGGCGAGGGCGAGCTGTTGCAGGTCTCCTACAAGGCGTGTCGTCAACAGAATCTTGTCGTGCAACGCGGCGATGTTCGCCGGTGTTGCCTCCAACAGACCATCACGCATCGCCTCCAGCCCAGTGCGCACAACACTGATCGGCGTACGCAGTTCGTGCGATACATCAGCGATCATCCGTCGCTTTGCCTGTTCAGACTTCTCTAAACTTGCGGCCATCTTGTTGAACGAGTCAGCAAGGTGACCGAGTTCGTCTTGACTGTGCACCTCCACACGGCTCGTCAGTTTCCCGCGGGCAATCTCTCCGGCGGCTGCATTGAGACGCTTCAGCGGTCCGGTCAGTT
>CAZQUT010000116.1:0-4065 GCA_964596555.1 uncultured Thermotogae bacterium | reverse complement strand
CGATAGCGCACGAGCGTGCCGTCGAGGTCGAAGATTATCGCCCGTATACGCCCCAAGTCTAGTCTTTACTTCCCGCTGGGTCGACGAGCTGTTCCTGATGTGGAAGGCACACGAACTTCCGCACTGCAAGATCCTCCTTGACAGTCCACTCGCCATCTCGACCACACGCATCTTCGCTCGCTATCCCAGCTACTTCGATACTGAAGGGAAGGAAGTCTTCGCGCATTCGCCGAGCCCATTTAGCTTTCACTTACTTAACTATGCCCAGACTACAGAGGAATTGAAGATGATCAACGCTATCCCCGAGGGGAACATCATCATCGCTGGAAGCGGGATGTGCACCGGCGGGCGGATAATCCATCGCCTCCGGCACAACCTGTGGAAGGAGAAGGCAGGGGTGATCTTCGTTGGCTTCCAAGCACGTGGGACGATTGGGCGACAGATCATAGAAGGGGCCAACCACGTAAACATCTCTGGGGGAGGAGCCGGTGGTGCGAGCTCAGGTCCGGATGGTCATGGCTCCTTCGCCCACGCCGACTAGCCTATCCTCATCAACTTGGTTGTGGAAGGCGGATGCCAAGCAGATCTTCTTCGTCCACGGCGAGAAGGAATCACTTCAGGGGTTCAAGGGTGCGATTGAGGAAAAGCTCGCAATCGATGCACATGTTGCACTGTGGAAAGAGACCGTAACCGTGTAGCCCTGGGCTGGCCCCACCCGAGTGTCACCTAAAAGCCCAACAGGGGGACATTGCTTACCCGCAAGAAAGTCAGTCTTGACCTCTCCTACACATCTCAGTATCCTCAGTGTGTTTAAATCAGGCCAGTGGGAGGAGTTTGGAATGGCTCGCAATTCACCTTGCATGAGAAGAATCGCAGTGGTCGTAGGAGTGATACTTGGGCTATTTTTCTTTGTGGTCTCAAGTCAATCTACTTTTGCATCGTTGGGCAGCAGCTCGTCAGGATCGGGCGTTATAGTCGGTACAGAGGGGTACATTCTCACAAATTACCATGTCGTAAACGGTGCAAGTTCATTGATTGTCACACTATTCAGCGGGAAGCATTACCCGGCGAAGGTCATCGCTATACAGCCGGATCGTGATTTGGCACTGATCAAGATAGATCTCCGCAATCTCTCTGCGTTACCTGTGAATCGGGATCGCCTCATTCAGCAAGGCGAATCGGTCGTGAGCATCGGTAGCCCTCAAGGATTGGTTGGCACGATCTCGCAAGGAATCATTACGTTTGTGGGACGAGACGTCGAAAGCCTGGGATTGGAAGATTTATACCAGACTAACGCGGGGATTGCCCATGGTAGTAGCGGAGGGCCACTGATCGATGTGTATGGAACCGTCATTGGGATCAACGTCTGTGTGCGAACATCTGGTCGCGAGCAAGTCCCGCTCACCGAGTTCGGGTTTGCTGTTCCGATTTCCTATGCTAAGGATCTACTGGCACGTGTTCCCGCGGCCGCTTTGCCGGTACCGCAGGCAATGGCGGCATCGGCAAGGCAAGCTATGAACGAACCGCTTAGCGTGCCGGAATTAGCAGCGCGCTGTAGCTCGGCGGGGGTTTACATAGTCAACGTACAAGAGGTTGCTCTCACCGAACTGCTCCCCGATGCACTCTCCGGCTTCGATTTGGGTAAACCTACGAGTTTGGCAAAATCTCCGCCCATCTCCGACCAGAAGTTCGGAGGGATCGCACCAATGTCCCCATTTTCTACGAATTCCCTGCAAATGCCAACTCTAAATACAAATCCCTTCTCGTTACCGTCGAACTATTTCATCCTTCCAGGGGGGTTGAATACGACCGACACACGCCTCGGCGAGGATCCAGAGGAGTGTGTGTACATAAAGGGAGATCAGGATTTGGGCTCTGATGGGGACTACGGTGTTCAGGTGCTGCTTGCCCTATTCGATGATTCAGCAGCGGCAGCTACAGCTGCAAGCTGCGTTCGCAACAAAGACATGGGCGGGTTGCAGTCGATTGGGGATGGGACTTATCGAATCGGGGATTTCGCCTTTGAGGTCACAATCGGATTTGTACAGGCCGAGAAGTACAGTTGCAGTGGGTTGGATTTTATACCGGAAGAAATGTATTCCACCTGCGATTCCGCGGATGATGAGAGGGCTTTCGCTAGGGTCCAACTACCACAGAGCCAGTGGGACCCGCTGCAGACAACGAATTACAACACGTACGGGGTTCGGATTCGTGAAACGGGAACCCTCGTTCTCGATGAACTGCTAGTAGTAGTTTCGCTCTCATGGAGCCATCGTGTCTCATTTGGCACAAAAGCACTGATTCTGTCGCTCACCGGCGGAACGACAACCAAGAGCGCGGAGTACGAGTATCAAAACTCTTGTGTTCGCTACACGCGCACTGAGGGCAAGTCGGCAACGCGGTATTTTGATTCCACCAGAGGCAAATACGTAAGTCGGAACGACGCCAAACACACAGAGGATACCAGAATTCTCATTTGCATGGATGAGTTCGAGGACGAGTTCACTACCCTTCTCCAGTCGGTCTTATCTGCGATCGGGAATGCACTATAGCAAGACACTTGGCTCCGGTGGCCGACAGGATCATCGTTCGGTTACCTCTTTGTGTTTTGGTCTCTGCGTACTGGAAAAACGCTGATTTTCAGTGGAGTATATATGATTGAAGCCTTCTAGTCAGACAACACATCAAACACTAGTAAGTATGGAGTGAACCTCTTTTGATCAGGAAGTTGTTGTCAGCTTATTGTGTCTTTAGCATGATACAACGATGAACAAACGTCACGTCACAAGCGAAACAGAAGTTGCTAAGATTCCTGCTCGAAGGCGGCGATCAGTTCGGGGATCTCGGCGAAATCGCGCGTAACGTGATCGGCCACACGTTCGAGTTCATCGTCCTTGGGGTTGAAGGCTATACCGAAGCCGACGATCTCCATCACCGGAACGTCGTTCATGTGGTCGCCAACGTAGCAGATCTCGGAGAGGGGAAGCCCTCTCTCCGTCGCGATCTCTCGCATTACTTCCGCCTTTTTCCACAGGTCGACGATTGTCTCGCTCCCCCCTGTGAAGTGCCCGTCTTCAATAATCAAGCGGTTAGCAACAGCAAACTCCAACTCAAGGTCCTCGCAGACGCGATCTGCGACAAGGTCCACGCCAGAAGAGAGGATTCCCAGGCGGTAGGTTCCGCGCAACCGTGCGATCGCCTCTGGCACCCCTTTTGCGTATGGAGGGGGGAATACATGTCCGGCAACCTTACTTACAGAAATACCAGCTAGAAGGGCGGCATCAGCCGCTACCCACTGCTCGTAGGCATTGTGTTGTTCTAAATAGAGAGAAAGAAGACGGGTCGACTCCTCGTCTTTGCCAATCGCCGCCGCAATCGCTCCCCAACTCGATTCGAACTCGACCCCGCGATAGCGAACGAGCGTCCCATCAAGATCGAAAATGACCGCTTTGATCTGTCCCACTACGCGCTCCCTTGCGGGAAGATGAGGCGCGAACCAGTTCCAATCCCTAGCTCGGCAAGAGCTCCGCTTGGAAGTTCAAGCGCATACTGGAACGGACCCTTTGCCGTATATAGATCGTCGGAATTTGCCTCCATGGTCGTGCTTCCCACAAACGATCCGCTCCCGTCGAAGAAGGCTATATCACGCGGGAAGGGCACCGCTTGCATGGTGAAACGCCGTTCTCCTTCGTCCTCGTATAGGAACAGGATCCCCGGGGCGCCATGGATAAGTGCGGCCGGAAAACCACGGAACCCGACGAAACGCGCGTTTGCCTCGCTGGCAAGTAACACTGGAAGAGTGATCTTGGATCCATCGGGGAGTGTTACGACGAGATCGTCGAGCGGGAGCGTGCTCAGAACGCCAAGATTGTCGTTTGCTCTTGCCATGGACATGATTGGGGCTGCATCCTCCACTGCAGCTGGATAGATGAGTACCGGATCATCGCCAATCCCGTCCCCGTCAGCATCCGTTCCTTGGTAGTCTCCCCAGTAGTTGCCCTGGCCGCTGCGCGTCCATGTGTTCTTTCCGTAGTCCTCTACGAGCGTCGTGCCGCCTCCGAGGAA
>CAZQUT010000115.1:0-4076 GCA_964596555.1 uncultured Thermotogae bacterium | reverse complement strand
GTGCCTGCTCCTATTCCTTCAGAATGCTGTCGATGTCTTCCTGCGGATCACCGATCAGGCGCAGGTCGTAGTTGTCCTGCAGCACCTTTAAGATGTCGTCGTTCACCCACGCTGGGAGGATCGGGCCAAGGTAGATTCCCTTGATTCCCAGAGACAGGAGCGACCAAAGGACGGCGACCGCCTTCTGCTCCATCCAGGATAGGATGAGAGTAAGTGGAAGATCGTTCACGCCAACACCGAACATGTCGGCTAATGCAACCGCAAAATCGATCGCCACAATTGAATCGTTGCACTGCCCGAGATCGATCAATCGCGGTATGCCCTCGATATCCCCCAGGTCGAGGTCATTTATGCGGAACTTGCCGCAAGCAAGGGTCAAAATGACAGTGTCTTTCGGCAAGCGCTGAGCGAATTCTCGGTAGTAGGTTGCTTTCTTGAGCGGTGAATCACATCCGCCAATGAGGAAGAAGTGGCGGATCTTACCTTCCTCTACGAGTTTCTTGATCTTGTCCTTCAACGGGAGGAGTGATGCGAGGGAGAACCCGGTGGTGAGCGTAACTTCTCCTGGCGCATCGGGAAGCTCAGGCAAAGACAGCGCCTTCTCGATCACTTCGGAGTAGTCGTAACCAGCAATGTGCTTCACTCCGGGGAGCTTGGCGGGCCCGGTGGTGAACATACGATCCTTGTAGTCGTCTTTAGGCAATAGGACACAGTTTGACGTTCCCAGGATCGCCGCCGGTACTTCAGAGAAGAGTTTCTTCTGGTCGAACCAAGCCTTGCCCAGGTTGCCCACTAGGTGCTTGTACTTCTTCAGGCCAGGATAACCGTGTGCCGGCAGGAGCTCGGAGTGGGTATAGACATTGATCCCTTTACCTTCCGTCTGCTTCAGCAGCTCCTCCAGTGCCTTCAATCCATGCCCGGTGGCGATGATCGCGTGCCCCTTAACGGTACCGGTCTGAACCTTCGTTGGGACAGGCTCGCCGTACGCCTCGATGTGCGCCTTCTTTAAGAGGCGCATCGTACGCAGGCTCATCTCGCCCGCCTCGATGGCAAACCGAACAAGATCATCGGTGTCGAAGTTGACGTTGGTGAACGTAGCATAGAACACACGCTCAAGGAACGCGTCGATCTGCGTATCGGTGTGCCCCAGTTCGCGGGCATGGTACAGGTAGGCGGACAGCCCCTTGGTGGTAAGCAACAAGTTGTCCTGCAATCGCGCTACGGTTGCCGTCTTTCCGCACACACCCTGCACCGTGCAGCCGGTTCCGCCCACGGTCTGTGAGCACTGGTAACAGAACATGTCTAGTTTTTCAGGCATTCTTCGCCTCTTTGTGATCAGCTGTTTCGTCGAGAAGACGCCTCTCTCCTTCGATAGCTTGTATTTGTGTGATGTCTTGCGTCACTTCGAGCGTTCCTAAGTACTCTCCATCGTTATCTCTTACCGCAAAGTACCGGATGTATACAGTCTTTCCCGCCATGTCTATCCAGAAATCTGCCAGATCGCGAGTTCCACTCTTGAAATCCTCCAAAATGTGGTTCACGGTGTGTACGCTCTTTTCCGGATGACAGTTCTGGACTGCTCGGCCAATGATCGCCGGGCTTCTCACGAACACGCGATCTGGTGCTTGGTTGAAGTAGCGAACGCGGTCGTCCTTATCGATGAACGTGATGTCCACCGGTAGGGTATCGAGGATTGCGGTGAGCTCATCTCGGGAGAGGGCACCGGCGGAGAAGGTAACATCTCCATCCATCCCCGCTGCTTCCTCATAGCTTGCTGTGGCTGGGGCGGGAGGGATATCCGTGATGAACGGGGTGTACCCGATGTCGTCGAACTCACGTCTGATCGTTGTCCACTCGGGGGCAGTGATCACCTGAAGCGCGCTCGGGAACAGGATCTTCCCCTCTTTCTGAAAGTGAGAGGATAACATGTCGTACAGCCCTCGCGCCTTTGCCTCTAGGAGCTTCCCCTTGGTCCCGGATTCGATCAGAGAGATCACGGCTTTGCGCTCGGCGCGGATGCGGTCGTGCTCCATCCACATGATTGCCGGCGGCTCTGTGATTCCGTGTTTCTCAAGGTAAGAGAAGAGGACGTTCTCCTCGCGCTGATAGTGAACCTCAGTGTCGGCGAGTTTCCCAGCCAGCGACTGCAATTCATCATCCTGGCTGGCTCCGTCCCGCGCAATGTTCCAGATACGCTCCGCCGCTTGCAGCATCCCCCGGTGCTCCTCGTAGAGGATGTGGATTGGGTGCCAGTCGGGAACGTCCGGTTCTTTGGACATAGACTTCTTAAACATGGCCATGTGCACATCGCACAGGCTCATCAGTTCCTCGCGCGTTGTCCCCTCGCTGACGAGCTCCGCCTCGACCTGGGAGATCTCAAGCGGAGTGATTTCGCCCAGCATTACTTTGAATTCTTCCTTCAGCGCCTCTGGGGACTCACCCGTGTGCAGGCGCGAGACGATCTTACGCAGCGCATTCTTGCGTTCGTTTGATATCAGTTCGCTCATTTCCTCTCCTTTGGGGCATCCAGTCTGTCAGCTACCGATTGGATCGTCGTTTCGCTAAGAAAGCGGGTGATCTCGTCGCGCACCGGATCCCACACATCGTGCAAGGGACAGCTCTCGCGTCCCTTGCACGGGAAGGTTTCGAACGCACACTCCGTGAAGTACCCATCCCCTTCGATCACTTGCACCACATCTGCCAGGGAGACCTTCCCTGGATCGCGGGCAAAGCTTATCCCGCCGGTCTTTCCCCGCATCGATGCCAGGATACCGGCACGCACGAGTGGGGGAACAAGCTTGGCCAGGAAGGGCGGGGGGATATGCCGTGCTTCAGCGATCTCCTTGACTCGCATCTGCCGGTTTTGCCTGGCCAGTTCGACCAGGGCAATCACCGAGTACTTCGTAGTCAAAGAGTAGAGCATCATTCCTCCAGATAAAACGATCTTTTTATCTTGTTATTGTACCAACAAAATAGCTCTTGTCAAGGCCCAATAAGTCAGCTATTCTTGATCGGTCTGGCGGCTATTGCTTCTCAAACATATCCTTGCCTACACCGCAATCGGGACAAACCCAATCCTCGGGTAGGCTTTCAAACAGGGTCCCCGGTTCAATGCCGCTTGTCGGGTCTCCATCCTTCGGGTCGTAGACGTATCCGCACACTGTGCATACCCATTTTTCCATTCTCTTCATCTCCTCTTACGCATAGTTTTTCTGTACTCGTTGTAGGTTAACGGATCTCCATCCTCTTTCGCTCCAGCCTGATTTACCGAGGCGACAAACAGCGTATGCGTCTCAAGATCGACGGTGAACTCCGGCAGTACCGTACACTCGTAGAACGCCTTCGCATTTGGGAGGATCGGGATCCCTCCTTCGCTCTTTTCACAGGGGAAATCTTCGAATTTGTCGACATCCCGGCCGGACTGGAACCCGAAGCGACGCACGACATCCAGACAGGTTGGGTCTTCACGATTGAGGGCATTTAGCACGAACTTTCCTGTCTCGGCGATCATCTCATGGGTGAGGGACTTCTTGCCCACGCCGATCGTGATCCGCGGTGGTGTGTTTGTGATTTGCATCGCCGCATCGAGGCACTGCCCGTTCGGGCTCCCGCCGTGAACGGCGGTGAGGATGTACAGACCGTGTGTAATCTCGAACAAAGCCTGGTTCAGCGCTCCAGGATCGTTGACAATCTTGAACTGGCTCATGCTGCTTCCCCTTCTGTGCTCGGTGCTGCTGCCTGGCGTACACCGAGTTCGCGGTCGACCATAATCAGTCCGTGGCCGGAATCACCGATTCGCTCTAGTAGCTCTACTACCTTGCGTGTCGAATCCTCTTCTTCGACCTGCTCAGCAACGAACCACTGCAGCATCATCTTCGCCGGGTTGTCATTCTCCTCTTCAGCGACGTTCACCAGATTGTCGATCGTCTCGGAGATGAACTGCTCGTGGCCGTAAGCTGCTTTGAACGCTTCAAGGGGTGATGTCCACTCCTTTTGCGGCTGCGCTAGCGGGAGTAGCTCCACCCGCCCGCCGCGCTCATTTAAGTGATTGAAGAAGCGCATTGCGTGCGCGACCT
>CAZQUT010000114.1:0-4079 GCA_964596555.1 uncultured Thermotogae bacterium | reverse complement strand
GTGATTCAACAATAATCAGCTTATGCAATTCTCTAGGCTCCTTTCTTGATTCCGATCATTATACAGATCACGTGCGCAAAATCGAAGGAACAAAGGTATTGCACTCAAGACAATCCTCCAGAAGCAAAATACGAAGCTCTCGATCAATACGCAAGTCAGAAAAATGGCGAAGACCAGCACCCAGCGGATAGAATAGGCGATACGAAAGGAGAGTATCTATGCACCATGTCATCTTTGAAGGTCTGCCGGCAGCAGGAAAGAGCGAAATGCTTGAGCTTCTGGCACGCTTTTATCCGCAGAGCGTGGTCGTTCTGCCGGAGCTGGTCAAGGAGGTTGCTTTGCGAGAGGAGATCGACATCTTCTCGCAACGCGATCGCTTGACAGAAGCGATCATCGCCGACATCCCACGGCGACGCGAACAGATCGAACAGGCGATCGCGAGTGGAAAGCTCTGCCTGGAGGAGTCGCACCTTGGGGTGCACCTGGCCTACGCGTATGCGCTCGGGGACAAAAGCTTCATCGAGGCCTACCCGCAGATCGCATCCGCCCTCCCTCAGCCGGATGCCTATGTCCGCTTGGATATCCCCATCGAGCTATCGCTCCTGCGCCAGGAAGCACGCAATACACCGAGATTCTACATAGATGGACCGCACCTGGAGGCGATGCTCACCGCGCTACAGAAGTGGCACATCGAGCACCTGACAAATCTGACCACAATCGATGCAAACCGTGAACCATCGTCCTTCCTCGCGGAGGTGGAGAACGCACTTCAGCTTGATTACATGAGCGAGAGCGCGTCGCTCGATGACACGTTTAACATCATTCTACTCCTTGGCCGTCCCGCAGCAGGGAAGAGCGAGTTCATCGATTTCATGCACAAGACCCCGATCGCCCAGCGCGCACGGACCTATCATATCGCGCCGTTTGAGGCGCTCGACGACTTTCCTATCCTGTGGGAGAAGTGCGTAGAGGACGATCTGTGGGAATCGATGGGAAAGGGACGCCTCTACTCGAGACGAGCGGAGGGGAATTACGCGATCACTAACAGCGATATGTGGGAGTTCCTCATCCGCAAGCTTAACCAGCAGGTAGGAGAGATCATCTCTCAGCCCATGGCATTGAAGGGGAAGAGCATGATCGTGGAGTTCGCTCGCGGCGGGAAAAGAGGCTACGCAGATGCGCTATCGCAGCTTTCTCCGGAGATCCTGAAGCGCGCGGTGATCCTGTATGTCAGTGTGTCCTTCGAAGAATCGTGGCGCAGAAACGTCGCCCGGTACGACGAGAAGCGAAGAGATGGCCTACTTACCCACTCTGTGCCACGTGCGGAGATGGAGGCGACATACGGAGCAGACGACTGGTTCGATATCGCGCCTGACTCACACGGAACGATCACTGTCCAGGGGATGAACGTCCCCTACGTAACGATGAACAACGAGCCAGAATCGAAGGAGCCAGAGGTCCTCGGTCCGCGCTACAGCACAGCACTTGATGCGGTTTACTCCGTGTCGAAGAGGAACCAAACTCAATGATGATCATCGTATGCACTACCTGCCTGCGCAGGAATGGCATGTCGGCCTGAATCGCACGGTTATCGCAGTCTGGGAGCGTTCTGCGTGGTCCGGAGCATATTCGTCTCAGGACTCACAAGAAGAGGTTGGACAGTCGTCGATGGCTGATCATTGATGGTGGTTTGCACGTTTGACTTGCTCTTTGCCATGAAAAGAGATCTCTCTCTTTCCCTACGTCCATAGCACAAAGGGCCTAATATCATCTCTTCTCTTTCTCAGTGTACATGTTGCGATCTGCAATCTCTATCAGTCGCGCCAGAGAAAAGTCGGTATTCGAGGTCCACGTTGCCCAACCAACATCTATCCCAATCTTAATTCCAGGAACGTTCGCGTCTCCCCATTCGGAGACAACACGACGCAGGCGCTCAGCGAGAACCTCCATCTGCACGCCCGTTTCTGGGAGGATAATGAGGAATTCATCCCCCCCATAGCGGATCACCCAATCGCTCTCGCGAACTTGCCCCTGTACCAGGTGCGCAACATTATGCAGGACTCGATCACCCTCTTGGTGTCCCAACTGGTCGTTCACCCGCTTAAAGTGGGCAAGATCTGTCATCATAATGGTGAACGGCCGCTTGTATCGCTGCGAGCGCTTCAACTCTCGTTGGATGGACTCATCGAAGTAGTGACGGTTGTACAGCCCGGTGAGCGGATCACGAAACGCCTTCTCTTTCAGAAGTTCTTCTACTTGCACCCGCTCGGTAATATCGAGGATGTTCAGCATGAGGGCCGGTGCCCCCTCATAGTCCATTGCCAGAGACTGCAGATGTAAGGATATTGCACCACCATCTTTATGAGTACCGCGTGTTTCTAGGTCACCGGGAGATGGCTGTTCGTCATTCTTACGCAAGGCCATGCGGTCGTCAGGGGAAAATAGCTGCCACCACGGCTCCATGGCAAACAGCTCATCGCGATTGTAGCCGAAGAGGGCCAAAGCTCGATCGTTGGCATAGCGCACGCGCCTCTGTTGCACAATGAGCACTCCCGTCATAGCGTTGTCGGTGAGGAAACTGAAGAGTTTATGCCTCTTGCTCATACTTTCCCGCTGCTGAGCCTCGATAAGGGCGATCGCCGGAACTGCGGTTAATTCTTCCAGCTCCTGTAGCTTAGATGCAGTTGGCATTCCTCCATCATGAGGATCATCAACTGAGACCTGCCCAATGATACTGCCATTAAGCCGACAGGGAATCAACAAGAGGTCTTTTGCTTGCCAACCGTGTGAGCTGATGAATCGACGCCGACTGGGAATACGAGGTACGATGGAGGAGGGGGCGCTCCCCCCCGGGATGTAGTAGGAATTGCTAACGCGAAACGACGGTCTGTACTTATCGCCACGAATAATCCCCCCGCTGGCAATAAACAGGCGGATCTCCCGCTCGTCATCCCCAGTAAGTCCTTCTGCCGCGTAGTCAAGCACGTGCGCGGCGGAATCAGGTGCTGACGTGATCGCCTGATCGTAGAACGAAACAAGAACACGCCTGTAGGGAGAGCGCTCAACCACGCTGCTGACAAGTTCCTCAAGTATTCCCTTGATCATTCCCCTAGATCCACGCGCACCGATTCGCTTGGATCATCTAACCCCCGTTAATCGTTTAGTAATAGAACATACCACAGTCCCCTTATCCAACGCAAGTGGAAACAGAAGGGGGACGTTTGTCCCGAGCGTTGAGGAAGAAATGCCTTCCACCGCCAGCAATAAGCCCTACGATGACAAAAGGAGGTATGATCATGGAATTGGAAGAGTGGCTACACCTTTACCAAGCTCTCAGTACAACTGCCGGAGTGAAAGAACACAATTACTGGACAATCGCCGGGATCTTCCTACTGGCTAACTGTCTTCTGATCCTCCCGTTATCCTTGTTTCTCTTCTCCTACACAGTTTGGGAAGGGAGATTCTTCATAACAGTTCTTGCGGGAATTGGGATTCTCGTTTGCCTTGGCTGGTCATTGAGCCAGAGGCGAGCTGTGCAAGAAATGGAGCATGTCTCTGGTCTATTGCGGAGCATCGAAGGCCAGTTCGCCGGTGGCGACTTTCACCGTAGCCTGTATAAGCTCCTTGCGGGAGAGGAAGTATGCATCCCCTCAACCTCATGGAAGTGCAAGGAGTGGCATCCTGAAGTGGACCGCATGGGGCCCGTGACACGATTGCTGCCACGCGCTTTGATCTCTATTCTCCCGGCAGTCTTCCTCCTTGCTTGGTCAGCGTTGGCCATTATCTCTTGGGTCACATAACGTTAATCTATCGCTGAACGTCAACTGTGTCAGCGAGCTACCAACTATATTAGAGCCCAATTGCGTGGCAACTGCCGTATAATGTGGCTTGCAGAAGCGATGGTGTCGCTTCCCGCGGGGAGACGAATGGCGCTGCATTGGCTGAGAGAACGAAGACGAGAACGAACGCGACGGCACGAATTCCCCGCCGCATGGCGCGAGATCGTCGAACGCAATGTCTCGTTTACTCGTTACCTTTCCCCTGCTGATCAGAGGGAACTGGAGGGCGATGTTCAGGTC
>CAZQUT010000113.1:0-4118 GCA_964596555.1 uncultured Thermotogae bacterium | reverse complement strand
GTACTCTGATTCAGCTCGTAGGCAATGTGCGCGATCTCGTCGATTGCGTCGTCCTCGAAGCGCAGGTCGACCTTCTCTACACCAAGGAGAGCCTTGTACTGTTTCACAAGAGCGTCCTTCGGCTCACGCAGAATACGCTGAAAGTCATCCGCGGTCAGGTCATCAAGCTCAACACGAATCGGCAGCCGCCCTTGCAGCTCTGGGATCAGGTCTGAGGGCTTGGACATATTGAACGCCCCAGCAGCGATAAACAGGACATTCTCTGTTGAGACCGTCCCATAGCGGGTGCGCACTGTTGTGCCTTCGAGGAGAGGAAGGAGGTCGCGCTGTACTCCTTGCCGCGATACACCGGGACCGCCCGTCTCTTGCCGCCCACCAGCGGCGATCTTATCAATCTCGTCGAGGAAGATGATCCCAGTCTCCTCCGCGAGCTGTAGCCCACTTTGGCGTACGTCCTCCATGTTGATCAGGTTGTCTAGCGCCTGATCAAACAATATCGGGCGGGCATCGCGAATGCGCAACCGGTGCTTCTTCCGGTTCGGAGGAATGATCCCGGAGAACATGTCTCCCAGATTAATCCCCATCTGATCCATCCCATCTTGAGAGAACAAGTCGAGCTGCGGATTAATCTGTTCCTCAGTTGTGATCTCGATCATCCGTTCTTCAAGGTCGCCAGCAAGCAGCTTCTCCCGCAGCTTGGTGCGCGTCTTCTTTGCGCTCTCCACCCGCTCGGGGTCGCTCTCTGTCGTCATTGGCAGGAGAGCATCTACAATCTGGTTCGTGACGACGTCCTCAGCTCGGTCCTCCACCTGCAGGATCTCTTCTTCTCGCATCATGTCGATCGCCATATCCACAAGGTCACGCACCATCGACTCCACATCGCGCCCTACGTATCCCACCTCGGTGAATTTCGTCGCTTCAACCTTGGAGAACGGGCACGTAGTGAGGCGCGCCAGTCGCCGAGAGATCTCCGTCTTCCCGACGCCAGTAGGCCCGATCATAAGGATATTCTTCGGCTTGATCTCCTCACGGATCTCGTCTTGCACCATCTGGCGGCGCATGCGGTTACGCAGGGCAATCGCCACGCACCGCTTCGCCTCGGCCTGACCGACGACGTACTTATCGAGCTCCGTTACGATCTGGCGTGGCGTTAATCCAGCCGGTGATACTGTTTTTACTTCAACGAGATCGGTCATTCTCAACTCCTCACCACGAAACTTCTTCGACAGTAATCTCTTGATTCGTGTAGATGTCGATCGAGCCCGCTATCTCAAGCGATTTGCGTGCGATCTCGGCGACAGGCATCCCGGGCATGGACAGATAGGCCCGCGCAGCGGCGAGCGCATACGCCCCTCCTGAGCCGACGCCAATCACCTGTTCGTCCGGTTCAAGGACGTCGCCTGCTCCGGAGATCATCAGTATCCCCTCTTCGCTCGCCGTGATGATGACCGCCTCCAAGTGGCGCAGGACGCGATCGGTTCTCCACTCCTTAGTCAGCTCCACCGCTGCTCTGCGCAGTCGGCCGTTGTGCTTCTTCAGCTTTCCTTCAAAGCGTTCCAACATGGCCAGGCAATCAGCCGTTGCACCGGCAAACCCGACAAGCACTGTGTCATCTTGCAGGCGATAGACCTTCTTCGTCTTGCTCTTGATGATCATCGTATCCAGCGTTGCCTGTCCATCGCTGGCGATCACGGCTCGGCGTTCAGATTCCGAGCGAATACCAATTATCGTTGTGTGTTTGGCTGCTTGCATAACGCCTAATTGTAGCGTGCTTGCTACTTGTCATCAATCTCGTCGAACTGGCACCCGGGGCAGATCTTATCGTTACCGAAGTAGACGACACCGCAACGCGGACAATGGCGTGCTCCTGCCCGCAACATTGCTCGTTCCCGCTGTCGCTGCGTTCGGTAGAGGGACGCAAACGACTCTCGCAGATGCGCATCAGCGATGTCAGAGAGTGCAAGCTCGTCGTTCGCAGTATCCTCCGCATCGGTCACTGGCATAATTCGGGGACGCGGAAAGTGGCCTGGAACAAAGCGGATCCTCTGCAAGACTTTTCTTTCCATTCGTTCATTTAGCAAATCGATGTAGCGCTGCTTCAAGAGATCAAGTTCCTGTGATGCGGCTGAGGAGGCTACCTCAACAGTAAGTGTTCCATTGGAGAACCTTGTGGCACGTGTCATACGTGCTAGTTGTGGTCCGACAATGTCGTTCCAGAACACGAGAACCTGTTGGTCTGAGAACTCGTTATCGAGGTTGTAATGGCTAAGGATCTCTTTTACCCAGTTCTTCATCTCATTATTAATAAAAAAGATAGTAGTAACTGTAGTTGCACGTTCGATCTGTGGAAAAGCGAGGAATTTCTGTTGTAGATGGTGTTTGGCGCTGTGGAAAACCCTGTGGATAAGGTGTGCATAACGGTGGAAAACCGTGGACAAGCGGAGTGGAGAACATGTGGCCCAGAATTGCACAGGTCTTTTCCACAGGCAAGCATCGTTTTACACCCCTTTTCAACCACTTATCAACAGAGTTTTCCACAGGCCGGGAAGCGTGATGTTTCGTTGAAGTGCCCATAAATACGAGCTTTGCTTTACGTGTTTTCTTGGAAACGCGCACGTAATCCCTCTTTTATCTCGTTTACCTCTGCCTGCAGGAGTGGAGTCTCCTTCAGAAGGGTCTTTACTTTCATGTACGAGTGCATAATTGTGGTGTGGTCGCGATTGCCGAATTCCTTTCCGATTGAGGGGAATGAGTTCTCCGTCATGTCGCGAGAGAGGTAAATCGCCATGTGCCTTGCCTGTGATATCTCCTTCTTGCGGCTTGGCCCCTCTAGATCGTGCCGCTTCAGGTGGTAGAGCGTGGCTACCTCGTCCTTGATATGCGAGATCGTCAGCTTCTCGCGTTTTCCCTCTTCGGGGAGCATTCCCTCGATACTCTTCTGTGTCAGCTTTGTTCCCTCCAGTTCTGCGTGGGCGATCGCTTTTATCAATGCTCCTTCCAAGGCACGCACGTTTGACGAAATGCGGCGGGCAATCAGCTCCAGAATATCATCATCGACTTGGATGCCGCGATTGCTTGCCTTCTCGCGCAGGATGGCGATGCGTGTCTCTAGGTCGGGAGGTTGAATATCGGCCACCAAGCCCCAACGGAAACGTGATACGAGTCGGTCTTGTAGACCGGAGAGCTGCTCTGGCGGCCGGTCACTAGTCAGAACGATCTGCTTCTCGCTTCCGTAGAGCTCGTTGAAGGTGTGAAATAGCTCCTCCTGCGTAGCTTCCTTCCCCTCCAGGAACTGCACATCGTCGATTAATAGGAGGTCGATGCGGCGGTACTTCTCTCGGAACGCGGGCGTCGTATTGTTGCGGATGGCCGTGATAAGCTCAATGGCGAACCGCTCCGATGTCGTGTAGACAACCGCCTTCGGGAGTCCGGAGCCGATCATGAAGTTTCCGATTGCCTGCAACAGGTGTGTCTTTCCCAGACCAACGCTTCCATAGATGAAGAGGGGGTTGTATGCCTTTCCCGGCGCTTCGGCGACCGCCATCGAAGCGGCGTAGGCAAGGTGGTTATTGTTCCCGCGGACAAACATGTCGAATGTATAGTCACGATTCAACGGGAGTGTATCGTGTGGCTGCATCGACATTGTCTCGCGTGAGGCAAGGGTTGGTGGATCGAGAGAATCAGTCACAGGATCTGATGACACCTTGATTAACAGGCGGATTTCGTACCCACAGGCTTCGGAGGCAGAGCTCTCCACCAATTTGCGGTAGCGCCGCTCTATTCCTCCCTTGATGAACAGATCGGCCACCTCGACGACGAGCTCGCCGGAATCAAGCCTGAGAGGCTTCACCTTGGAGAACCAAGTGGCGAAGCTTGCGGCCGGAATCTCTTTCTTGAGGGTTAGAAGGGTCTTCTCCCAGATTACAGTGGGTTTATCAGTCATTGCCATTCCTTTGTCATTCTGGTGTTAGGATAGCGGATGAACATGTGCGCGGTCAAGACGATCCAGAGAGATTGCTCGCCGGAAAGGGCCTGTCTACGTCCGAAGGACAGGTAGACACGAGGAGCACGAAGGATGAAAGCCCAAATAACTCTGGTCATGCAAAGGCCTGTCTGTT
>CAZQUT010000112.1:0-4147 GCA_964596555.1 uncultured Thermotogae bacterium | reverse complement strand
GCAGAGACGGGTTGTCCCACTCCCGTTTCTACGGCATGCATTGCGGTCTCTGTCAACGCCTCGAATTGCCGCGGCAGCGACGAAATGCCGAATGCGCCTGCCAGGCGAACAAGTACCTCCCAGGTTTCGGATTGAATCGGACTCTCTGCTGCAATTGAGATCTTCTTCTCACCGCGTATGGTCAGCACGTGTCCGCGCGTCTCGTACGGGAACCGCATGGGAAAGACAACGTGCGCCTGGTCAGTTGTCGCCGTTCGTATTGAGCTGACCGCCACTAGTGTTTCCACTCCCATAAACTTCTGGCGCCCATAAGAGGTAGCCAATGGATCGGATCCAATGGCAAGCCACGCGCGGGTCGATGGGCGAAGTTCCTCGAGGAAACCTAGCCGACGCAAGCCCAATGCGTTCGCAGTTGCGGGGATCATTGTTATGTGCCAGTCAGCGTGAGCAGAAAGTGACTTTGTGATCTGGCCTAACACTTCCTCCGAAATGCCAACCTCTTCGATCACGAAAAGGGAAGACATGTTTATCTCATCAAGACCTATCCCCAGTTCGCTTGGCATATTCCCTGATTCTAACCCAGCAATGAACGTCACAAAGCTATCAAGTTCCAGTTCAACCTGCGCGCCAGGGACCTTAGCGCCTATGCTCACCACAGTTGCCCCACGGCTGATCGCGTTGCGAAGAAGGACATCAAGGACAACTTTCTCATATCGGTTACGTTGGCCAACAACAACGATGAGTCTAGCGGTCTCCAGCGCAGATATAGGAACGATGCGATCGGCGTCAAGCTTCGGGTGCGAGCACGTTGGCATTACATCGAACGTCGGGGCCCCCGCCCCAAGCCCTTCAGAAAGGCGCGCAACGAGCCAGCCTTCCTCACACGTTAGGAGCCCGGTGCCAAAGACAGCCATGTTCCCCTTGGCAAGCTCAAGCTGCTCCCTCGCCTCTTTCAATGCTTCGTCCCATGGAACCTCCAACAATGAACTCCCGCAACGGACCATTGGAGCCGTGATTCTCTGCTCGCTGGAGATAGTGTGCCAGCCATATCTTCCGCGTGCACAGAGGACATCATTGGAATCGGAGACGGTTGTGCGCATGTACTTTCCGTTCATGGTAAGGACTTTCACGTCGCAACCCATGCCACACAATGCGCAAGTGCTCTCCGTTTCCTCCAACTCATGCGGAACTTGTTTTTCTAACACACTGCGATCGTACAGCGCTCCCGTTGGACAGATATCGACACATGCGCCGCATGAGACACAATCAGAGTCTTGCCACGCTTCATCGAACGGAGCCTGTACCTCCATATTGATTCCCCTGTTGATGAAGTCAATAGCATTGACTCCACACACTTCTGAGCAGACTCGCACGCAACGTCCACAGTCTATGCACTTACCTGCTTTGCGCACGATGAACGGATGGCGATCGTCCCTCCCCTTGTGTGGCAGATCACCAGCGTAGGCGTCCTGAGAGGCGCCAGTCTTTGTCGCGTACTCGCGCAGCATACAACTGTTGTACGCCATGCAACCGCACTCAAGGCAGCGCTGACCAGCAATCATCGCTTCCTCTTTGCTTAGAGCGGTTTCATATTCCGCGAAGTCGGTGATTCTCTCCTCGACCGGGCGAACAAGAGTGCGAATGCGCGGAGTGTGAGCCGGATTACCGATATCCCTGCGGGTAACATCGTGCTTGACATGAATGTAGAGACTGGGCGCTTCGATTTTCTCGCCATGCAGGAAGCGATCGATGGCATCGGCGGCACGATGCGCTGCTCCTACAGCCTCTACGGCGATGCTTGGGCCAGTGACTACATCCCCACCGGCAAAGACCTTGGAATCAGAAGTTTGACCGGTCCTTTCGCTGGCAACGATCATCCCACGCCTACTGAGTGAGATACCACTCTCCTCAAGAGGACTCGTATCGACCGTCTGCCCAACGGCAAGAAGAACCATCCCTGCATCCACGTCGAACTCACTCCCTTCCACTGGAACAGGGCGACGACGACCGCTCTCATCCGGCTCCCCTAGCTCCATGCGTACGCACTTCACAGTGGAGAGCACCTCTCCATCCGTAGCAAATTCAACTGGCTGTGTCAGGTAGGAAAATACGACACCTTCTTCTTCAGCCTCCTTTACCTCATGTTCCAATGCAGGCATCTCCTCCTGCCCTCTGCGATAGAGGATGCTTACCTCCGCCCCCAGACGGATTGCACTGCGAGCCGCATCCATCGCCGTGTTTCCCCCACCAATTACGGCTACCTTCTTGGGGAGTATTGGCCGTTCACCTTCATTGACCCTGCGTAAGAAGTCGGATCCCTGCATAACTGCCGGGTGATCCTCCCCAGGTAAACCCATTTTCCGGGATCCCCAAGCGCCTAAACCAATGAAGACTGCGTCATATCCCCTTTTCAGCTCCTCGTATTTTATATCCTCTCCAAGGCGTTTTCCGTTATGAAACACAATGTCCATTCGTCGTAATACATCAATCTCTCGATCGAGCACATCCTGAGGAAGGCGATAGTCGGGGATTCCGTAGCGCAACATCCCGCCCATCTTTGGCATAGCATCGAACACATCGACCGCGTGTCCGCGTCGTCGGAGGAAGTAGGCAGCGCTTAACCCGGCTGGCCCACCCCCGACCACGGCTACTCGTTTCCCCGTGTCAGGAAGAGCGCTCGGTACGTAATCGACACCGTAGTCTCCGACGAACCTCTTTATGTGACGGATCTGCACCGGCTCATCCGCGATCTCTCGACGACAAGCATCTTCGCATGGCGCGGGGCATATCCGCCCAAATACGGCTGGGAATGGAAGGGCCTCGTACAACAGATGTAACGACTCCTCAAAGAGCCTGTTCGCCGTTAATCCCACGTACCCTTGACAATCGGTGTGAGCCGGGCAGGCCTGCTGGCAGGGAGCGACACAGTCACCCCAGTGATTGCTCAACAGTAGTTCAATCGCTGTCTTGCGGGTGTCCTCCGCCTCTGGCGAGTTTGTTGTAACAACCATTCCATCGCGGACCGGCGTGGAGCAAGACTTGACAATCCCCATTCCCTCTACGTCTACGACACAAGTCCCACAGGAGTTGTACGGCGCAAGGCGGTCCTCCGCGCACAGTGCAGTAATCTCGATTCCAGCACGACGAACAACGGAGAGGATCACTTCCCCTTCCTGCGCTTCCATCTCTTTACCGTTGATTCTTACTGTTATCATGACTCTTCCACCCCAGAGAGAACATCGATTGCGCCGAACGGGCAGGCTTCATAACAAGTACCGCACTTGATGCATGCTCCTTGATCGATCGTCTGGAACGCACCCTCTCCTTGCGAGATCGCTTCCACCGGACAGCCGCGCGTACAGACTTTGCAGTCCTTGCAGCGATCGGGATCGATCTTGTAGCGAATCAATGCTTTACAGACGCGTGCTGGACAGCTCTTGTCGATGATGTGGGCCTCGTACTCCTCACGGAAGTACTTCACCGTTGTCAGGACAGGATTGGGAGCGGTCTGTCCCAGCCCACACAGGGAATTCACCTTGACTTTATCCGCCAGATCGACCAAGCGATCCAGATCTTCGGGGGCCCCATTTCCGTCACAAATCCTGGTGAGAGTTTCCAGCATCCTCTTCGTTCCCACTCGACAGAAGGTGCACTTCCCGCACGATTCTTTCTGAATGAAATCCATGAAGAATCGAGCCAAATCGACCATACATGTCTTGTCATCGAGGACGATCAACCCACCGGAGCCAATGATTGCTCCGGTCTTGGTGATCGACTCATAGTCTATCGGGACATCAGACATGGAAGCGGGTATGCACCCACCGGAGGGGCCACCCATCTGTACAGCCTTAAATTCCCCCTCGTCGCGAATCCCACCTCCGATCTCGAACACGATGTCTTTGATCGGTATCCCCATCGGAACCTCGACCAGTCCGGAGTGTTTCAGCTTCCCGGCCAACGCGAAGACCTTTGTTCCCTTGCTCTTCTCTGTCCCGTAGCGGGTGAATTCCTCCGTCTTATGACGAATGATCCACGGTACGTTGGCCAGGGTTTCGACATTGTTGATGTTGGTCGGCTTGCCCCACAGTCCGGAGACAGCCGGATAAGGGGGACGCTTGCGCGGCATGCCGCGCTTCCCCTCGATCGA
>CAZQUT010000111.1:0-4163 GCA_964596555.1 uncultured Thermotogae bacterium | reverse complement strand
CTCACCTCGTCCGCTGGAAGGCTGTTCGACGCGATCGCCGCAATCATTGGAGTGCGCGAAAGGATTGACTACAATGGACAAGCGGCGATCGAACTCGAACTAGTAGCGGCAGGGGAGGATCAGGATTTACAGAGTTATCCCTTCTTCATCAGCCAGGAAGAAGGGGTGAGAATTGTGCGTATGCAAGAAACGATCCTATCCGTCATACGCGACTTGCGGGGCGGCATTTCCACAGCTACCATTTCATTGCGCTTCCACCGTACAGTAGCAGAGATAATCGCCAAGATGTGCACCCAGATTGCTCAACAGACAGACGTCGATCGGGTAGTGCTCAGTGGTGGAGTGTTGCAGAATAGGCTCTTGAGGAGCCTTGCGACTTCCGCTCTCCTCCAGGAGGGGCTACAGGTCTTCTCTCACCATCGTGTTCCATGTAACGATGGGGGAATATCACTGGGGCAAGCAGTAATCGCTCATTGTACATCAGCAAGAACAGGAGGATAAGAACAGATGTGTGTAGCCATCCCAGCACTGATCAGATCGATTGACAATGACTTGGCGCAGGTGGAGATCGGCGGGATCACGCAGCAGACGAATCTACAGCTCTGCCCGCAGGCAAAGGTGGGAGATTATGTTATCGTCCACACCGGCTACGCGATCAGCATTCTCGACCAAGAGGAAGCAAGGGAAACACTAAAGCTATTCGAGTCGATCGCGCGTGTGGCAGCCGAGGAGGAGAATTGTCGCTAGTCTCATTCCCTTCGTCGGCGCCAAGAGGTTGTAGATGAAGTATGTTTCTGAGTTCAGACAGGGAAGGCTTGCCTCAGGGTTGATCGAAAAGATCAAACGTTCATCCCACACACCGGTGAACTTCATGGAATTTTGTGGAAGCCACACTGTGTCCATATTCCGTTACGGGATCCGGCAGGTCTTGCCGGAGACAGTGAGCACTCTCTCCGGGCCGGGATGCCCGATTTGCGTTACCTCCAATGTCGATCTGGATAAGGCAATTGCTCTAGCTCGCACACCGAACGTCATCATGGCAAGTTTCGGCGATGTATTGCGGGTACCGGGCAGCTTCACAAGTCTCCAGGCGGTACGCGCGGAAGGAGCGGACGTGCGAGTCATCTACTCGGCTATAGACGCGCTCCAGATCGCAAGGGACAACCCCACCAGACAGGTCGTCCTCCTCGGTATCGGATTCGAAACTACAGCCCCTACCATCGCTGCCTCGATCATGCAGGCCAAGCAAGAAGATCTGAACAACTTCTCTGTCCTATCATGGCACAAGCTCAGCCCGCCAGCAATGAAGTCCCTACTCGATGCGGGAGACGTCGCCATCGATGGCCTCATATGTCCTGGGCATGTGTCGATCATCACAGGGTCCCAGGCATGGGAGTTCATCGCTCGTGATTACGGGATCCCGTGCGTGGTCGCCGGGTTTGAGCCGCTAGATATACTGCAGTGCGTAGATATGCTGGTAACTCAGGTGGAGAACGGCGAAGCCAAGGTGGAGATCGCTTATACGCGCGGCGTGCAGCACGCGGGGAACACCGTCGCTCAAAAACTGATGAAAAGAGTCTTTGAGCCTTGTTTCGCGCAGTGGCGAGGAATCGGCGCGATTCCAGGGAGCGGCTTGAAGCTACGGGAGGAGTTCAGCAAGTTCGATGCCGAACAGGTCTTCGATATCGCCCCCGGGCCAACACGCGAGCCAAAGGGATGCATCTGTGGTGAGGTGTTGCGCGGTGTGAAGACACCCATCGATTGCCCGCTGTTTGCTGGGGCGTGCACGCCGGAGAATCCCGTTGGAGCATGCATGGTCTCCTCCGAAGGAAGCTGTTTCACTTACTACTTGTACGGAGGGAAGAATGCCTGAGACGATCCTGCTGGCACACGGAAGTGGGGGAAAGTTGGCACATCGGTTGATCGAGGAGAATATCCTTTCCGATCTTTCCAACCCCATGCTCGCTCGTATGGACGACTCCGCGGTTATGGAGTTCAGCGGGCAGTTGGCGTTTACCACGGATAGCTACGTCGTCAGTCCCATATTCTTTCCCGGCGGAGATATAGGGAAGCTCTCCGTCTGTGGCACAACGAACGATCTGGCGATGTCCGGGGCAAGACCGCTCTACCTCTCCTTGTCGTTCATCATCGAAGAAGGGTTCCCACTATCCGATCTGAAACGCATCCTGTCCTCCATTCGCGATACGGCACGTGAAGCAGGCGTGCAGATCGTCACCGGGGACACCAAAGTGGTTAATCGTGGTAATGCGGACAAGCTGTACATCAATACCGCCGGCATAGGAAGGATTAAACAGGGAACAAACATTTCCGGAGCAAACATCGTCCCCGGAGACAAGATCATCCTCTCCGGATCGATCGGTGATCACGGCATCGCTATCATGAGCAAACGAGAGGGACTACACTTCTCAACAGATCTTCAGAGTGACTGCGCGCCATTATGCGGGATGGTTGCCAATATGATCGCAACCGGTGCGGATATCCACGCCCTGCGCGATCCTACCCGCGGGGGAGTGGCAACAACGCTGAACGAGATGAGTGAGCAGTCACAGGTGAGAATAGTCATCGAAGAGGAGCGGATTCCGGTGCGCGACGAGGTACTGGGGGCATGCGAGATGCTCGGCTTCGATCCCCTGTACGTGGCCAATGAGGGCAAGCTGGTAGCGTTCGTTCCTTCGCGTGATGCACAACGGGTGCTGGATGCGATGCGCCGCCATCCATATGGAGCAAGAGCACAGGTCATCGGAGAGGTAGAACAGGCAGAAACGCCGTGTGTTGTCATGAAGACCGTCCTTGGAGCATCACGACTGGTCGACATGCTGGTCGGCGATCTCCTGCCGAGGATCTGCTGATATGCACGAGCTAGCGGTCACCGAAGAAATCCTGTCCCTTGTCCTCTCTGAGGCAAACAAGAATAGCGCCACGAAGGTCAAGCATGTCAAGCTAGTGATCGGGGAGATGACCGGTATCGTCAACGAGTCCGTCTCCTTTTACTTTAACGAGATTAGCAAAGGAACGATCGCCGAAGGGGCGACCCTTTCGTTTAAGCGAATCCCTGCGGCAGGCAGGTGTCGAGATTGTGGCTATCAATTCGAGGTGAAGGACTTCGTTTGGGCATGCCCTCATTGTGAGTCACTGAATATCAACATTACAGCAGGAAAAGAGCTATATCTAGAAAGTCTAGGAGTGATATGATGGAAATCAAGGTTTTGAAGCCTATCTTAGGAGCCAACGACCAGCGCGCGCAGGAGAATAGGTCATTATTGGAGAAGAATAACATCGTCGCCATCAACTTCACCGCCTCTCCCGGGGCGGGAAAGACCAGCCTCCTCATGGCAACGATTAAGGCACTGAGGGACGAGTTCAGGATTGGGGTTGTTGAGGGGGACGTGAGTTCGGCAATCGATGCAGAGACAGTAGCCAAAGAAGGGATCCCCGTTGTTCAGATAAACACTGGTGGAGCGTGTCATCTCGACGCAACGATGATCTCCAATGCCCTGGGAAGCCTTCCGACACAGGATCTGGATGTCCTGTTCATCGAGAATGTAGGCAACCTCATCTGCCCAGCCTCATTTGCGCTTGGTGAGCACAGGAAAGTACTAGTGGCCAGTGTCCCTGAGGGACACGACAAGCCGCACAAGTACCCGATGATGTTCTCCGACTCGGATGCGGTTGTGTTGAACAAGATCGATCTGAAGCCGTACATCGACTTTGATGAACAAAAGTTCACCGCTGCTGTCGAAGGGCTAAGAGAGGGGGCACTGATCTTTCCTGTCTCCTGCAAGACGGGGGAAGGGATCGATAGCTGGGTCTCTTGGCTCCGCGAGCAGATACGGGGCGAGCAAGGCAGCTAGGCGCAACGTGTTAACGCTGGAGCCGCAACGTGGCTAGACCCGATGACGCAGTCATGGGGCTTGAGTTGCCTGGTGCTATGCTGCGCATTCCGGGCACGATAGTCGGAGGCTCCTCACCTGATGGCACGATCCGACACCGTATCCTTCGGTCGTTTGCTATCGGTATCTGTAGAAATCTGGCCTGCGGTCACCGAGGCGATCGTTTAGAGCATTAAGCGATTTGTCCGAAGCCACGCCTGGATCGATTTCCACTACAGCTGCTCGTTCCTCGATCGGTGAAAGGGAAATGAG
>CAZQUT010000110.1:0-4207 GCA_964596555.1 uncultured Thermotogae bacterium | reverse complement strand
GGGATTCGGGTGATAATGATCGAACCGGGGGATTTTCGTACCGGGTTTACCAAGAATCGGCGATACGTGGCGGCTGCACAGCAGGATTCCATATATCGGGAGAGCTTCGAGCGTACGATCGAGGTAGCTGAGAATGACGAACAGAGCGGATCTTCTCCGGAACAGATCGCGCGCCTACTCGTGCGAATCCTCCGTAGTCGCAGTCCCAAGGTACGCTATTCGGTAGGCGGCATCTCGCAACGCGGCGCGGCTGTTCTCAAACAGATCTTGCCCAGCCGAGTCTTTGAGTGGGCACTGATGAAGTACTACCGAGTGAATTGAGTACAATCTGACATTACGCACGCAAGAGATAAGGCTTAGAGAGGAGAGGAAGATAGTGGATCTATTTGAGAAGTGTCGTGGGTTCTACTCGGACCCAGCGGTAGCGCATGAGATGGGATTTCCGGCGAGCCCTCATGAAGCACAGGCAATGGGCCTTTACCCGTTCTTCATTCCGCTTGAGCAGAGCGAAGGGACGGAGGCGACCGTCGACGGCAGGCGCCTGATCATGATTGGCTCCAACAACTACTTGGGGTTGACGGCACACCCGCATGTGCGCCAGGCGGCGATTGATGCGTTGCAGCGCTTCGGTCCAAGCTGTACCGGTTCACGTTTTCTCAACGGAACGCTTGCTCTTCACGAAGAGCTTGAGCAGCGACTGGCGAGCTTTGTTGGGATGGAAGACGCACTTGTATTCAGCACCGGCTACCAGACGAACCTTGGCACGCTCTCCGCGTTGGTCGGGAGGGGGGATGTGATCATCGGCGATCGTGAGAACCACGCCAGCCTAGTAGATGGATCGCGTTTGGCTCTCGGTAAGCTTCTGCGCTTCCGCCACAACGACATGGAAGATCTGGAGCGTGTTCTAGTCAGTGCTCCCGAGAAGGCGGGGAAGCTTGTCGTCGTTGACGGTGTGTTCAGCATGAGCGGGGAGATCGCCCCTCTGCCGGACATCGCCTCACTCTGCCACAAGCACGGAGCGCGGCTGATGGTCGATGATGCGCACGGGATGGGCGTAACCGGACAGGGACATGGGACCTCGGCGCAGTTCGGCCTCACCGATCAAGTCGATTTGATCATGGGTACGTTCAGCAAGTCGTTTGCCTCGATCGGAGGCTTCATCGCTGGTGCGGCCTCGACGATCCACTGGATCAAGCACATTGCGCGCCCACTCATATTCAGCGCCAGCCTTCCCGCCCCGAATGCCGCTGCTGCACTTGCGTCCCTCGACGTGATCGAGGAAGAGCCGGAGCGAGCGGAGCGCGTCAATGCCATTGGCAAGCGAATGCGTGGCGGCTACCGTGAATTGGGATTCGAGGTGGGCAACGGTGAGACGCCGATCATCCCAATTATGATCGGGGATCAGATGAAGACGCTGCGCATCTGGAAGGCCCTATTTGAGGCGGGAGTGTACACCAATGTTGCCATTCCGCCTGCGGTACCGCCCGGAGAATCGATCTTGCGGACAAGCTACATGGCAACCCACACCGACGAGCAGATGGATGAGGTGCTAGATGTCTTCGCTCGAGTTCGAGAGGACGAAGGGGCCACTGTCTGACCGAGCGTGTTGGGTCCGCTGGCCGGAACGAAGTGATCCCCATTGCTTGCTGTTGTGGACAGCGAAACCTGCGTCTGAGGTATAATAGTCACAGACGGGTGCGCCTTTGTAACGTGAAGCCGGGGGCTGCCTGAGGAGAAGTGGGTCGCTAGTCCATAAACACTGTCTTTGCTATAATTATCGCTGAGTAACAATACAAAAGGAAGGTGATGATGATGAAGTGGGGAACGCTTATTCTGGGGATGCTGCTTGTCGGAGTGGTGGCGCTTGGGGCTCCGCTGTCTCTCTGTAACTACCACTCGCCACAGACGAGTCTGACCGATCTTAAGCTCTCCATGAGCTACCGGTACTTTGACGATCCGGCTGTGGCCGGAGTAGAGGTGAACTCCGGGAAGATTGGCCTCGACTACTCGCAGCTCTTCGATTCTCCTGACTACGGGTTCACGCTGTCAGGAAACGGTTCTATCGACCTGGATGACTTTGCGATCGCCGGTGGCCTCGGGCAAGGAAGCGGAACGTTCCGCTATTACCTGAGTGAAGATATGCCGATCTTTGGCTTCGGCGGCGCAGATGCATTCTACGCCCTAGGTCAGACGAAGCCTGGGCTGAGTGTGAGCGTTGGGGTCGGGTACGGCAGATTCAGCGATGTTACGCCGCTCGCCAAGGCGGTCAACATCCAGAAGGATCTGCTAGCGCTGGGTGCGATTAGTGACTCTCTTTCGGATGACGTTCTGATGGCAGTTGCCGAAGAGATTGGGAAGAAGGTGGAGTATGCGACGATCAAGGATCTCGTTGCTGCGATCGAACCGATCATCGAGCAGGCGGCCGGGGTCACCCTGGACGCGCGTGCCCTCCTGACGGTCGAGGATGACATCCTCGCGACTGGCGACCAAGCAAGCTGCGGTTGGGCACTGCAGGCAGGATTGGGCTACGAGTTGATCGATCCGTATGGCGGTGCTCAGGATGTGCTCGTCACGATCTCGGGAGATGCATCGCTTGCACCCGCGCCCGGATCTCAGTTGACACTGCATGGAACCTTCTACGGTCCGTTTGACATAGCGGCTGAAAACACGCTTAACGTGACTGCAGCATACGACTATGCGCTGAAAGAGGACGTCAACCTCATCATTAACTATCAGCTTCAGCGCGTACAGCCGCTGGGTGGAAGCGTCTCTGATAGCCAGTCAGTGACGGCCTCTGTTGCTTTCAACATCGGTGGAGCGAATGTCGCCCTCCAGGTCGGGTTTACCAAGGGGATCGGAGCCACCGATTGGTCGAAGGATCTCACGATTTCTGCGGGGATGGACCTTCTGTAGAGGAGTAAATCAAGTTGTTTTTCGGTTCGGGGAAGCTGCGGCTTCCCCGTTCTCTTTGGTCCTAGTGCGCGCGATTTGGACTGCTCCCCACCGTGCTGTATCCTTGAAATAAGATAAGGTGATGAGGGGGTAGATGTGAAGCTGTTGATGATTTACGCGGATCGTTTTGCTTACAAGACGACGCTGAAAACGCTCGACTCAGAACAGGACCGGGATGAACAGGAGACGATCGAGGGTGCGCTCATCGGGTTCATCCATGTGGAACCGCAGGATGAGGAGCGGGGGAGCAGCGTTGAGACCCACATGATCAAACACCTCAAGTGGGCAGCGCGCAAGAACGAGACACAACGGATCGTTCTCCATTCGTTCGCGCACTTGGCTGAAGAGAAGGGCTCACCAGAGTTCACCAAGAAGTTACTTGATGGTGCGCAGGAGCGGCTAATCAAATCCGGCTACGAAGCAACGCAGACGCCATTTGGATTCTTCCTCGATCTGCACGTGGACGCACCTGGCCACCCGCTAGCGCGGATCTTCAAGTCTATATAGAGGATGCCCTACCGTTCTTGAGTGCGTAATTGCTCTTGATACGCGCATGCTCCAGCCATGGTTAAGAAAATTCACCACGAAGGACACGAAGAGCACGAAGGAAGAAAAGGAGCGCAAGCTTCTGCCTCACGCAGAGACGCGAAGAATACAAGAGGAGAGAAGCAGCAACAAGACGCAATGGTCGAACGCGATTCTTGGCGATAGCTTCCCCCACATGACACCCAACCGAGAGTACAGGAAGCGGTTTTCGACTTAGAACTATTCATCGCGCTACGCTCAGTCGTACGCCTTCCTGATCTCCTCGTTGGCCAATAGATCGCCAAGCTCCTTCATTTTGCCCCATGATTCTAGATTCTTGTGCACGAGGTAGTACTTCTGGGGAATCGGGTGTGTGCCCACAATCACGGGAATATGGTAGTGCTCCTCGATGAATGCTTTGAAGTGTTCGATGTACGGGCAGGGCGGGTAGCCAACAACGAACCCCGTTGCTAGGTGTATCGCCTGCGCTCCGTTCTTGAGCATCTCCTCCGGTACGTACTCGATGTTGCCACCCGGGCAGCCTCCGCAGGTGGAGTAGCCCACAAGTTCAAGCGGCTCGGAGCCCGCGTAGCGAGCGAAGGCTCCGCTTCGTTCCTTCATCGCACGCAAGCACTTCCCACCACCGCATGTGCTATAACGGTCGCAGATGATGATCCCTATTTTCATGTTGCCCTCCTGCTTATGAAGTACATCGTGTCAATTTCCTGTG
>CAZQUT010000109.1:0-4261 GCA_964596555.1 uncultured Thermotogae bacterium | reverse complement strand
AACGCCAGGCTGGCCTCTCATCCTATCACGAAGTGCCGCTTCTGTGTTGTCTAACACATCTCACTCTGCTAGAATACTAAAGATAACTGTTTACCAAGGAGGTTTGTTGATGGAAAAGAAGTTTGCGATTCTCGGTGTGTTGGTGCTGCTGTTGGCCACAACTGCTGCCTTTGCTGGCGGCGTGGATACCGCGTTCTACCCGGCGGGAGACTATACGGTTGCGGTGCTTACGAATACGACTGGCGCAGCGGTGACCGGGCTGCATGTGGAGTTCGATCAAGAAGTAACTATAACAAACAAGCTTGAGATCGGCGGTTACCTGCCCGCTACGGGTGAGCTAACAGGAACGACGTTCAACTTCGCGGGTGGCAGCCTCGTCGCAGCCGGCGGCGTGGAACTCGACTGGCAACCCGCCGATGCGAAGCCAGTCCTTATCTCATGGCTGGATAACGGGAAGCCGGTAGGCACACCTTACTTTACGTCTCTTGATGTATTCGGGCTGTTGCTTGGCCAAGGGATCGTCGCAATGCGCGAGGCGAACCCTGAGGGACTGAACGCGCTATTCACGCAGTTCTTTGCCGATAACAAAGCCTACTTCGAGCAGGTCTCCCAGTCACTGGGAATGCCTCTCGAACAGTCGTTGATGCCGATCATCATGGCCGCACCAGCGGAAGGGATCGCCAACTTCTTCAGCACACTAGTTGGCATGCTTGGCGCGACTACGCTGGATGATGTACTGCACGGAGATGTCAACTTCTCCGCGCTATTGGGGCTGCTTGGACAGTAAGAAACTCGGGGGAGGCTCACGTCTCCCCCACCCAACCCTAGGCAAGAAACTGACCCTGCTGATGGCCGGGATGTCACTTGCTCCATCACTTACTGCACTGGCACAGACAGCAATCGGAGGCGCACAGCACGTGTCAGCTCAGGACATCGTCAATCAGATACTCACCTTCATCTACAGCCTCGGCCACCTGATCGGCCAAGGCGTGGTAAAGCTCGTCGTGGCGGTCCTTCCATCGATGCAGTTCCCAAGTGACCTTGTCGATCCGATCGGTCTGCTGGCCATTCTCACGATTTTTCTCGCGGTGGCTGTAATCGCCAAGAAACTTGTGTGGATTGTGGTTATCGCTGGATGGGCGCTCATTCTTGTCCGTCTTATCCTGGTGATAGTGCAGAATTACGTGTAAATGCTGACGCGGTCAGCTCTCAGCTTTCAGCATAGGGTCGTGAAGTTTCCGCTGCGTGATGTGACAACAACGTCGGAGGCTGCCTGTCTGAGATGCGGACAGGCCTGTCTGTGCCCACAATGTAGACAGGGCTCCGACGCTACACAAGAATAAGGCTACATACAGCTTTCGCAATCTCCGTGCGCCAGAACTCTCCCCTCGCGTCCTTCGTGGTGAGGCTCTTCCGTTCCGCGCTTCGCATTCCGACTTCCGCGTTCATTGGTGTTCCGGCCGTTCCCTCATCACTCATCACTCATCACTCATTACTGCTTTCCTGCTTCACTCCAGCGCTCTGTACAGTGCCGCGTAATCGCAGGATGGGTTCCAGAACAAGTATCCATCAGCCCCCAATTCCTTTGCGGCTCTCACTTGATTACGAATGTAGTCCTCCATCGACATCCCGGCGGGAATGTAGCGGTCAAACGCCTGCAGGAACGGCCGGAAGGGCGTTGTTACTCGCTCTTCTCCCGTCGTCAGTGCCTCCTTCACCACTTCATATGGATCGTCCTTGTAGCGCTGCTCAGTGTAGTGCGATGGATAGAGCATTGGAGAAATGAAGTCGACAAGCGGGGCGATCCCTTCCAGCGATTGACCGATGGGGTCGATCCCCTTCTTGTTCCAGTTCCACAGCACGCGTCCAAAAACGTCAACCGATAGCTCAACGCGCCCGTTTAGGAGGCGCCGGGCCGAGGCAAGAAACGCATTCACTGCCGCGTAGCGTTCGTCATAGACAGGCGTGAGGCTTCCACCGTCGACATAACGAGCATAGTCAAACTGGATCTCATCGAAGCCCAGCGATGCCACTTCCTGAGCAATCTGTAAGTTGTAGTTGATTGCTACCTCGTTATCCGGCGTGATCCACGCATCACTATTCCCGAGGTAAGTCGCCAGCTTCGGGTCGTAAAAGAGCACCTGTCGCGCGATGACATAGATACCATTTGCTTTGAGCATCCTGATCAGGGCAGGCATATCCACCCGCCCCGTGGAGGCATTCATTTCCATTGCTAGCGGAACACTGCTCGCATACGTGATTTCGCCGTGCATGTTCTTGACGTTGATCACCACCGCGTTCAGCTTCCCTTCTCGCACCGCGTTCATCACTCCAGCAAGCACTCCCTCCTTTGCCACGGCGTATGAGGTCAGGTAAACCCCAATTCGGTTGTGCGGAGAGACCCCTGAATACGTCAATGGGGAGCCTTGATCGATGCGAACCCCAACAAAGAGAATAGCAATGAGAACAACAAACAGGAAGCGAGAGGCGGCATGTTGTTTCATGGCACACAGTGTAGGGGCCCAGGAGACAGGCCGTGGTCATGATGGTGCACAGCATAGGGGACGTTGAGCACGTTTTCCTGCCGGACGAAGTATGGGATGAGGATGCCCGTGCGTCCCCCTTTCCATTGCCGTGGTCACAGTCTGCCACAAGATACGAAGCATACAACCAAAGCAAACCAATGGCATAACCGAATGGTTAGCCCTTGGAGCATCCTATCTCTAATAGACTCGGGCATTTTCGTCAGATCTCTTCACTTCTTCCACACATCACCTTCACCGGCTCTCCAGAGGCGATTGTTACACTGACAAGGATCAGTGAGTGGCGGCTTGGCCGATTGTTGGAACTGCCACTATAATCGCTTGGTAATTCTGGAGTTTAAGCAAACAAGGAGTAGAACACATGAAACGTATATCGATGCTTGTCTTTCTCGCTGTCATGACACTAGCAGTGATCGGCTTGGCCGGAGGAACGCGTGACCCTATCCTGATCCTGGGCAACAGCGACTTCACCGTTGACAATGGTGTTGTCGGGGGAACAGGAACCTCTGATGATCCTTACATCATTACCGGTTGGGAGATCAATGTTCCACAAAACGCCAAGTATGGCATAAAGATCGAGAACACAACCGCAGACTTCGTCCTACGTGGCGTCATCATTCGCGGCGCCTTAGCGGCGGATGGAGCGGCTATCCATCTCGGCTTTGTCAGCGGTGGAAGACTGGAGAGCTGCATGATATCCGACTCCCGCAACGGGATCGAGATCGCATCTTCATCGGGCGTCACCCTCACGGGAAACGTTCTCTACATCCAGGGTATTGGTCTACGAGTAACCGGCGAAACTGCGCGGGAGTACAACCTGGCCATCGACGAGACGAACGAGCTAAACAACAACCCAATCCGCTATGTCTACGGCAAAGATGGCGAGACAGTCACGGGAATCACATCGAACAACCTCTACTTCGCCGCGTGCAAGAATATGACGATCACGGACAACACAATCACGAATGGAGACGGCATACACCTCGCGTTCGTCGAGGATTCACTCGTCAGCGGAAACGAGGTCTACCGCACCAGTCCCGTTCTCACCGAGCACGGGATCAGCCTTTATCGCTCCGATGGAAACACGGTTACGAACAATGTCCTGCAGAACAACCGTTTAGCCGGAATGTACGTGTGGCTCTCCTCACACAATGAGCTTACAGACAATCAGTTCTTGGCAAATGATAGCGGGCTGATCCTTGCAGCCTCCGATGACAATCAAGTATACAACAACATGGCGTTCGCTAATCCTGTAGGGATTGAAGTACGCGCCGGCTCGACGAAAAATGACATTGCTCGCAATATCGTCACCCATGCGAACACAAAGTACGGCATCGTCCTCGACCAAGCCGCGGAGAACATCGTGGAGGCAAACGCGATCACGGACGCCGAAACAGGGATTCGCCTTGGCGAGCAAGGCAACAATAACACGATCGAGTCGAACACGATCGTCAAGGCGGCATACGCGCTGTCAATCAGCGGTTCGAACAACGAGATCAAGGGCAACCTCATCGCGCAAAACACGCGCGGGATCCTCTTCCCGGAGACATACGGCAAGGTGATCGTGCGCGGGAACTCTATTCACGACAACGTCTTTGCAGACAACAGCAACCACATCTATCTGAACAACGACTCGCAGTCAAACCAGATGTACCTCAACACATTCCTCGGAGGCGGCACGACGCTCGTAGAGGACTACGGAAAGAACACATGGACGC
>CAZQUT010000108.1:0-4292 GCA_964596555.1 uncultured Thermotogae bacterium | reverse complement strand
CGGCAAACAAGGGAGAGATGATCGCCTCGGCTTTGTTCGCCAATGGAGTCCGTATCTTCGGTCATCATCCAAAGGACGGGGCACCGCAGGGGATATTCTGCGCTAACGGTCAGTGCTCCCAGTGCCTGGTGATCGCAAACGACGTTCCGGTGAAGTCGTGCATGACCGAGGTTCTGCCCGGAATGCGCGTCGAGCCGATCGATGAGCTGCCACGCTTGCCGCAAGTGGACAACCTTCCTAACATGCACGCGATCGACACGATCAAGGTTGATGTACTGATCCTTGGTGGTGGTCCGGCCGGGCTATCGGCGGCAGCAGAGCTGGGCCAGCGCGGGATCGATGTGCTGTTGATTGACGACAAGGATCGCCTTGGGGGAAAGCTCGTCCTGCAGACGCACCGCTTCTTCGGCTCGTTCGAGGCGGTGCACGCAGGTACGCGTGGAATCGACATTGCCTCCATCCTCTCGGGTGAGATAACGGGCCTCCCCTCGGTGAAGATATGGACAAACAGCACGGCCCTTGCCGTATTCAGCGACAAGAAGGTCGGTGTGCTGCGTTGCGGGGACGAGTACGTGCTCATCGAGCCGCAGATTCTTCTCGTCGCCACAGGAGCGCGAGAAAAGTCGCTTGTCTTCAAGGGAAACACTCTCCCGGGCGTGTATGGAGCCGGTGCCTTCCAGACACTTGTCAATCGTGATCTAGTGCGCGCGGCGGAGCGACTGTTCATCATCGGCGGAGGGAACGTCGGACTTATCGCCGGGTATCACGCGTTGCAGGCGGGGATCGAGGTTGTCGGCCTCGTCGAAGCGCTTCCTGAGTGTGGCGGGTACAAGGTGCACAGGGACAAACTCGCTCGGCTTGGTGTGCCAATCTACACGTCACACACCGTCATCTCCGCCAATGGCAACGATCAGGTGGAGTCAGTAACGATTGCCAAGATCGACGACAAATTCCAACCCATCCCGGACACGGAGAAGTCCTTCGCTTGCGACACGATTCTTATCGCAGTCGGTCTCGATCCGGTGAACGAGTTTACCTTTAAGGCTCGCGAGTACGGGATAAACGTGTTCGATGTCGGCGACGCTGAAGAGATCGCCGAGGCCTCGGCAGCGATCTTTTCTGGACGAATCAAGGGGAGGATGATTGCCCGCGAGCTTCAAGAAACAAACGAAGAGATCCCAGAGGAATGGTCGCACACGGCACAGCTTCTTAAGTCAAAACCGGGAAAGGTCGGTCGTGAGAATATTCCGCCGTGGGAGGAAGGGGTCTTTCCGATACTTCACTGCTCGCAGGAGATACCGTGCAACCCGTGCAGTGCTGTCTGCCCCAAGGGCTTGATTAAGATTGATAAGACAGACATTCGCCAGCGTCCGCAATTCATCGACGACCCACATCAGTGCCTGGGATGCGAACAGTGCGTCGCCATCTGCCCGGGGTTGGCGATCACCCTGGTCGACTATCGTCAAGATCAAGAAATGCCAACGGTAACGATTGCCTACGAATTCCCACTGGAGAGCCTCGGGGTAGGGAAAAAAGTGACGGTGACCGATTCTGTCGGTGAGATCCTCGGCGATGTGGTCGTGGAGGATCTGCGCTCGATCGCGCGTAACAACCACACCGTTCTCGTTAAGGTGAGTGCGCCAAAGGAATACGCCAAACGTATCGCTGGGATCAGGATTCAAGATCCATCGATCTGCCAGCCGCTCCCGCAAATTGAGGAACGCATGGAGGACGATACAATCGTCTGCCGCTGTGAGCGGGTCACCGCGGGCGAGATAAGAAGCCTTATCCGCAGCGGCTGCCGCGACATGAACGAGATCAAAGCGGTCACCCGCGCTGGGATGGGGGCGTGTGGAGGAAAGACGTGCACCCCACTGGTTAAGAGAATCTTTCGCGAGGAGGGGGTTCCGCTCTCTGAAATAAAGGAGAACGTAAAGCGACCGCTTTTCGTTGAGGTTCCGCTCGGCGTCTTTGCCGGCACGGGCTCGCCCGGCGCGGATCTCACCGGCAAAGAGGAGGCGGGCGATGAATAGCTACGATGTGATCATCATCGGTGCCGGTAGCGTCGGTGTTCCGACGGCGATGTCCATGGCGAGAGCCGGCCTGAACGTTCTCGTCCTCGATCGCTTCGCCAGCTCCGGGCAGGGGTCGAACAAGGCAGCGATCGGCGGAATTCGCGCCACCCACTCCGATCCGGCCAAGATCCGCCTCTGCCTGCGCACCCTTGGGGTTGTCTCGAAATGGGAAGAGACTTACGGCCAAGACATCGAATGGACCGAGGGCGGCTACAGCTTTGTTGCTTATCGGGAGCACGAGGAAGAGATATTCAAGACACTCCTCGAGACGCAGTACAAGTACGGTCTGGATATCGATTGGCACGACAAGGATGAATTCTTGGAGATCGTCCCTTCGTTGAATAGAGATGGCCTCATTGGTGGAACATTCTCCCCACACGACGGGTACTGCTCCACCCTCTTACTCGGGCGTGCGCTCTACGAGCAGGCGGTGCAAGCCGGAGCCGAGTTTCACTTCAACGAACAGGTGACCGCAATCGATATTCACGAGGGGCATGTGCGCGGGGTGAAGACCGATCGCAACGAGTACGCAGCACCAGTTGTAGTGAACGCCGCTGGCCCGTGGGCAAATGAGATCGGAAGGCTGGTCGGCCTCGATCACCCGGTGAATCCCGATTCACACGAGGGTGGTATCACCGAACCGGTTGCGCACTTCCTCAATCCGATGGTCGTCGACGTTCGTCCCGCCCCCGGTTCGGCCAACTACTATTTCTATCAACTCGCCACGGGTCAGGTCGTCTTTTGCATCACCCCCAGCCCGTCGATATGGGGCTTAGATCGTCGTGAGACAAGCACGTTCCTGCCGATGGTTGCTCGCCGCATGGTCGACCTGATGCCGATCCTATCAAATATTCGCGTGCGTCGTACCTGGCGTGGCTTATACCCGATGACCCCCGATGGATCGCCTCTTGTGGGGCGATCAGAAGAGATTAGTGGGTACATCATGGCGATCGGGATGTGCGGTCAGGGATTCATGCTTGGAGTGGGGCTGGGAGAACTGCTGGCGCGCCTGATCACAGACGAACTAACGTCAGATGATGAAGAGACACTACAGATCCTCTCTCCGTATCGCGAGTTCCATGGGCAAGAAGCATTGAAGTAGGCGATCAGCAGGACTGTCATAATGTAAGGTCCTAAGAGCTTAGGAGGTAACAATGCAGATTGGGGCTGTAGAGCGTGTAAGATTGGGGATATTCCCCACGCCGCTGGTGGATCTGAAGGCACTCTCCGACCTTCTGGGCGGGCCGCGTATCTTCATGAAGCGTGACGACCTGGATGGACTGGGCATGGGCGGAAACAAGCTGCGCAAGCTCGAATACGCGATGGCGGATGCCATCGCACAAGGAGCAACGACGGTCATCACCACCGGTGCCGTGCAATCGAATCACTGTCGCCTTACCGCTGCAGCGGCGAACAAGTTGGGGATGAAGTGCCAGCTCGTCCTCTCAGGGGAGGAGCCGCAGATCGCCACCGGAAATCTCTTACTCGACAAGATTCTCGGTGTAGAGGCGATCCACTATGTTCCACTTCTGAGTCAGGAAGAGAAGGAATCGGCCGCACACGATCCAGTGGAGGAGAAGGTCGCAGAGATCGAGAAGCGGCTCAAACGGGACGGAGAGGTCACTTACTACATTCCAAACGGGTGTCGCTCGCTACACGGGGCGCTCGGATACGCGGGCTGCGTGTGCGAGGTGGTCGAGCAGATGCACGGCCTCAACCTCGCCCCCGATTACTTCCTTTCAGCATGTGGCTCCGTGAGCACGCAGACCGGCCTCATACTGGGAAGCGAGCTCTATTGTCAAGCACAGGCAAAGGTGATCGGAATCAGCGTCTCGCGGGACAAGGACTACATAGTCAAGAAGCTCGCATCATCCCTTGCTGAGGCGCACGCCTACCTTGGCCTGGAGGATCTTCCAGAAGCAGAGATCATCGCCTACGACGAGTACATCGGAGAGGGTTACGGAATTCCTACCAAGGAGATGAAGGAAGCGATAAGCCTTGTTGCGCGCAAGGAGGGCATATTCCTCGACCCGGTGTACACGGGGAAGGCGATGGCTGGGTTGATTGATCTAGTCCGCCGTGGAGAGCTGCACAAAGGGGAGAGCCTAGTCTTCATCCACACGGGTGGGCTTCCTGGGATGTTCGCCGAAGCGCAGGTGGCAAGCCTGCAGTTCTAGCAAGGAAAGACTAGTCAAGCAAAGAAGAACGGGCGACCGC